>CAMBLS010000009.1 GCA_945868485.1 uncultured Lachnospiraceae bacterium
TAAGCATTAATCTAATCCTGCACCATGCCCTTTGCCCAGAAACGTTCACGGCAGCGGCGTACATACCAGTTGCTCATCTCATCCACAAAATTATCCAGAACTCTTGCTGCTTCAGGGATGCGATAGTTATTCAAATGATCGTCCACTTCCTTGATAGCTGTGTTTAACTTCGACAAAAGCCACTTATCCATAACCGGAAGCTTATCATAATCCAGCGTATATTTGGTTGCATCAAAGTCGTCAATATTGGCATACAGGATAAAGAATGCATAAGTATTCCAAAGAGTACCCAAAAACTTGCGCTGTCCTTCCATAACTGCCTTTCCATGGAATCTGTTAGGAAGCCAGGGTGCGGAGTTAATGTAGAAGTACCAGCGGATTGCATCTGCACCATAAGTAGCCAGCGCTTCAAAAGGATCTACAGCATTTCCCTTGGACTTACTCATCTTCTGTCCGTTTTCATCCTGTACATGCCCCAGAACAATGACGTTTTCATAAGGAGCCTTATTAAATAACAGAGTGGACTCTGCCATCAGGGAATAGAACCATCCACGGGTCTGGTCTACTGCCTCGGAAATAAACTGTGCAGGGAACTGTGCCTCAAACAGTTCTTTATTTTCAAAAGGATAATGGTGCTGTGCAAAAGGCATTGCGCCTGAATCAAACCAGCAGTCAATTACTTCCGGCACTCTCTTCATAGTCTTACCGCACTTCGGGCAGGTACAAGTAATCTCATCAATATATGGTCTGTGTAATTCCACCGTCTTAGCGTCAGCGTTACCGCTTAACTTTTCAAGCTCTTCTCTGGAACCGATTGCTTCCTGATGACCGCATTCCTCACATTCCCAGATATTTAAAGGAGTTCCCCAGTAACGGTTTCTGGAAACACCCCAGTCCTGAATATTTTCAAGCCAGTTTCCAAAACGTCCCTCTCCGATGGATTCCGGAATCCAGTTTACGGTCTTATTATTGCGAACCAGATCATCACGAACTGCTGTCATCTTAATGAACCAGGATTCTCTTGCGTAATAGATCAGAGGAGTATCACATCTCCAGCAAAACGGATAGTCATGCTCAAACTTGGGTGCATCGAACAGCTTTCCTTCTTTATCCAAATCCACTAATACATCCGGGTCGGCATCCTTTACAAACTTTCCTGCATAAGGAGTTTCCGCTGTCATTTCACCCTTGCCGTCAACGAACTGAACAAAGGGAAGGTCATACTTGCGGCCAACCTGAGCATCGTCCTCACCAAAGGCGGGTGCAATATGAACAATACCTGTACCATCTGTCATGGTAACATAGCTGTCACAGGTTACAAAATGTCCTTTCTTGTGCTGCTTTGCTGCTGCCTCTCCTGCACATGCAAAGAGTGGCTCATATTCCTTGTATTCCAAATCCTTACCAGTATAAGTTTCAAGGATTTCATATGCAGGCTTTCCTTCTTCTGCAAGCTTTCCTAACACATTGTCAAGAAGTGCCTGTGCCATATAGTAGGTGTAGCCATCCGCAGCCTTTACCTTCACATAAGTTTCATCAGGGTTTACACAGAGTGCCACGTTGGAGGGCAATGTCCATGGTGTTGTGGTCCATGCAAGGAAATAAGCATCTTCGCCGATTACCTTAAAACGAACCACTGCGGAACGTTCCTTCACTGCCTTATAGCCCTGTGCTACCTCATGGGAAGAAAGCGGGGTTCCACATCTAGGGCAATAAGGAACAATCTTAAAGCCCTTATACAGGAGTCCTTTATCCCAGATCTGCTTTAACGCCCACCACTCAGACTCGATAAAGTCATCATGATAAGTTACATAAGGGTCATCCATATCTGCCCAGAAGCCAACGGTTGCTGAGAAGTCTTCCCACATACCCTTGTATTTCCAGACACTTTCCTTACATTTACCGATAAAGGGATCCAGACCGTATTCTTCAATCTGCTCTTTACCGTCTAAGCCGAGCAGCTTTTCCACTTCCAGTTCCACGGGAAGTCCATGAGTATCCCATCCTGCCTTTCTGGGAACCATGTAACCTTTCATAGTACGGTATCTGGGAATCATATCCTTGATGACACGGGTCAGCACATGACCGATATGGGGCTTGCCGTTTGCCGTGGGAGGACCGTCATAAAAGGTATAGGTCGGGCCTTCCTTTCTGTTTTCCATACTCTTCTTGAAGATGTCATTCTCACACCAGAATTTTTCGATTTCTTTTTCCCGGTCTACAAAGTTTAAATCGGTTGACACTTTCTGATACATAGCTTTCTTCCTTTCCTTTTAAAATAGTAAAGCCCCGTCCTGTAAAAAGGACGAGGCTGTTATGTGCTTCGTTGACCACCTGTTTACCCATACGCACCGGCTAAAACGGATTAATATGCTTTCCTGTAACGGAGGATACCGGCAAAACCTACTTAAATGGTTCATCCAAACCTTTTCAGTCCGCAGCTCAGAAGTGATATTCACTGCTTTCTACTAGTGCCGGCTTTCACCTGACCCGGCTCGCTGTGACGTTTGCCAAACAGTTACTGTCTTCGTCATTGCCTTTACTTTTTCAAAAGTACACCATTTATATGGCTTTTGTCAAGTACCTGTGAGACACAGCGTTATTTTTTTATGTAGGATCACAATTGATGTGATACCCTACAGCATCTACACTATCCTGTTTACAAGAGTCCATTGATTGTACGTCACACATATTATATAATAATATTAATGAACAAACGGTCAACAAATAATTCTGCCATTGAACCTACGATTTAATTTGGTTGCGAAAAGAATATAAATATATACGAGAACAAGAGACGCGGCTGCGTTCGAGCAACGCAAGATTCAAATTATGGAGACTTGCTTCGACTGCTACGCCGAAAACGGCTTGCAGGGCACGGGAGTTTCCGCGCTCGCCAAAGCGGCAGGTGTATCAAAAGCCGCACTTTATACATACTTTAAAGACCGTGACGATCTGATAATCCAATCCACGGAGCACTGTATGAGCAAGGTCGAAAACGATTTTATGTCACTGGCACCGAAAACGCCCGAGGAGGTAATGGATTTTATTCAGACCATTCCCTATTGGACTGCGAAAAAGCCTGCCGGGCAAAACGGCGAGGCTGCCGACCGACATAAACATAAAAACATATAAAGGAGACAAATTATGGACAGAGCAAAAAAAATAAAAAGAGTGATACTTACCACACTTTTGAGCATCATTGCAGTGATAGCATTGATTGTCTGCGTATTTGCCGCCATCTATGCGAGCCGCTTCAAGACAATATCAAGCCTTGAGCGCATCACAGCCTACAACGACGAGCTCAACCTATATCGTATGAACATTGAGTACGATTATGACCTTGATAGGATGATTGCGAAAGGAATAACCGATACACAGTCGTTTATCGATGCCGTGATCAGCGAATCATTGCCCCTGCTCCCAATCAATATGGAGGCACCCGATTTCAGCTGCAGTGCATTCGGCATAAAGACGACAGACGGTGACAACGTTATGGGCAGAAACTACGACTTCAGATACAACTCATCGGCAATGCTCGTATACTGTGCGCCCGACGGCGGCTATAAGTCGGTTGCATTTGCCGCGCTTGACAATATAAATGCGAACACGGCAGATGAAAGCCTTAAGACAAAACTCGCTTGCCTTACCTCACCGTTCCTCTGCCTTGACGGAATGAACGAAAAGGGCGTCTCCATCGCAGTGCTCACACTTGACAGCGAGCCCACAGTGCAGGATACAGATAAGCCAAACATTGGTACCTCTCTTGCAATACGCTTGGTGCTTGACAGAGCCGCTTCCACCGCCGAGGCTGTCGAGTTGCTGAAACAATACGATATGGTCTCAACCGCGGGCAGAGATTATCACTTTTACATCAACGACGCCTCAGGAGACGGCAGAGTTGTTGAGTGGGACTGCCACAGCGAGACGAGAGAGCTCGTTGCAACGCCCGTGAGAACGATAACCAATTTCTTCACGATGTACAGCGAAAAGGTCACCACGGACGGCAAGAACGGAATCTACGGACACGGCAAGGACCGTTATGACAAGATTGAAAAGGTATTCGAAGCCAGCAACGACCAATTTACGAACGAGACCGCTTGGAATGCTCTCATAGCCGCATCGCAAACGCCTAAGGACGAAGACATAACCAGCAACACTCAGTGGTCGATCGTCTTCAACAACACCGACAAGACGCTTGAGTTCGTTCTTCACAGAAATTGGAGCGATGTTATCTCCTACGATCTTAACACAAACCAAGTTAAAAAATGATCAAAGGGCAGCAACCTCGGTTGTTGCCCTTTACTTTTTACTGGTGTAAAATAAGAGCAAAGCGGACGTATATTTTCCTGTCCGCTTCAGAAAGGCAGTATTTATGAATGACATACAAAAAAAGCATACTTATCTTGAAAAAAACGGCGACTTTCGAATGAGAGAACTTGATAAGAGTGACTTAGAGCAGTTTAATGCCCTACTCCAATACGCTTTTCAGGTGACTTCCTATGAACTGTTCCAGACTGGCTGGCAACAGGAAGAAATTAAATCTGCCAAACGTCCCATTCTGGAAAAGGCATATGTTCTTGGATGGTTTTATAAGGAAAAGCTTGCATCCATGATCGTTGTTTACTCCATGAAGGTAAACATCCACGACGAGATTATGGACATGGGTGGAATTACAGGTGTAGCAACCTATCCCGAATATACCGGAAGAGGACTCATTCATTCTCTGATGAAGCATGCGATCAACTACATGCATGAGCAGGAAATGCCAATTTCCTTCCTTTACCCTTATTCCATTCCCTTTTATCGGAAAATGGGCTGGGAAATTGTTTCGGATAAGCTCTCCTTTACGGTCAAGGACACTCAGCTTCCCAAAGCCCGTCCTGTAGGCGGCATGGTGGAACGTGTCAGCCTTGATTCCGTTGATTACCACAATGTCCATTCTTACTTCGCACTACAGCGTCATGGGTGCCTTATTCGTGACAATCTGTCATGGGAAGAATACTGGCGTTGGGATAATGACGATATGATTGCTGCTGTTTATTACAGCAAAGAACACAAGCCTCTCGGTTATGTGGTCTATTACATTGCAAATGACATTTTTCACATCAAAGAGATGGTGTATCTGAACATTGAAGCCAACTATGGACTCTGGAACTACATCAGTGCACATTTTTCCATGATTGATCAGGTTCAGGGAGATAATTATTCCGGCGAGCCCATGGCATACTTATTTGAAGACAGTGAAATTACAGAAACTATTTCTCCTTATATTATGGCAAGAATTATAAATGTCCGGGATTTTCTGGAATACTATCCCTATCAGGTACAGCCTGAAGACTTTAAAATCCATTTTAAGGTGCATGACGAAATGGCTCCTTGGAATGAAGGTGATTACATGGTATCCTGGCACGATGGTGAAACCATCTGTGAGCAGGTGGAAGATAACCAGTCGATCAATGTAGTAGAGCTTAACGTCAACACCTTAACCACGATGCTGATGGGATATAAGCGTCCTACCTATCTTTATGACCACGAAAAAATCAAAACAGAATATTATATGCTGACCTGGCTGGAACGTTTAATCCCGGTTGAAAAGCCTTACTTTTCGGATTACTTCTAATTCATTAAATCGTCTTATTTTCATCTATTTATTGACTGTCTTGTCAGTGAACAAATTTGGGTGTATATTATATAAAAAATGTAGCAAAAGAAAGGGAGAAATTCATGGACAGACAAAATTTAACTCTGCTTACGGATCTTTATGAGCTTACCATGATGCAGGGTTACTTTAAACACAAGGACAGAAATGAAACCGTCATTTTTGATGCCTTTTACAGAAACAATCCTTGTGACGGAGGATATGCCATTGCAGCGGGATTAGAACAGCTGATCAAGTACATCAAGGAGCTGCACTTTTCCAAAGAGGATATTGAATACCTGGCAGGTCTGGGCATCTTCGACAGAGACTTTCTGGACTATCTGGCAAATTTTAAATTTTCCGGCGATATTTACGCTATTCCCGAGGGAACAGTTATTTTTCCCAGAGAACCCCTTGTCAAGGTAATCGCTCCTATTATGGAAGCCCAGCTGGTGGAAACAGCAATCCTGAACATCATCAATCATCAAAGCCTGATTGCCACCAAAGCTGCAAGAGTGTGCTATGCCGCTAAGGGCGATGGCATCATGGAATTTGGTCTGCGACGTGCACAGGGTCCTGATGCCGGAATTTACGGAGCACGGGCTGCCGTCATCGGTGGCTGTATCGGAACCTCCAATGTATTATGTGGTCAGCTTTTTGACGTTCCCGTAAAAGGCACTCATGCACATAGCTGGATCATGAGTTTTCCCGATGAATATACTGCTTTTAAAACCTATGCTGATATGTATCCTAACGCATGTATTTTACTGGTAGACACCTATGACACCTTAAAATCCGGTGTTCCCAATGCAATCAAGGTATTCCGTGAGATGCGTCAGGCGGGAATTCCCCTTACTTACTATGGCATCCGCTTAGACAGCGGCGATTTGGCTTATCTTTCCAAGAAAGCGCGCCGCATGTTAGATGACGTCGGTTTTACCGACGCAGTGATTTCCGCTTCCAACGATCTGGATGAATACCTGATTGAAAGCCTGAAGGCGCAGGGCGCTGCCATCACCTCCTGGGGTGTTGGAACCAATCTGATCACCGCTAAAGATAACCCGGCTTTCGGCGGAGTATACAAGCTTGCCGCCGTTATGGGCGATGATGGGGAGTTTATTCCTAAGATTAAGTTGTCCGAAAACTCCGAGAAGGTTACTAATCCCGGAAATAAAACTATTTACCGTATTTATGAAAAGGAAACTGGTAAGATCAAGGCTGATTTGATCTGCCTTGTAAATGAAAAGTTCAGCGAGGACGAGCCACTGCTTTTGTTCGATCCCCTGGAACCCTGGAAGAAGACCCGGCTTCCCGCCGGAACCTTTACACTTCGTGAGCTGATGGTTCCTGTTTTCCAAAAAGGAGAATGCTGCTACGAATCCCCCAAGGTTATGGACATCAGAAACTATTGTCAGCAGGAACTGGATACCCTTTGGGATGAGACTAAGCGTTTCGTAAATCCTCACAAAGTGTATGTAGATCTTTCAAAGAAACTGTATGACATTAAGATTGATTTATTAGATCAAATGAGCGAAAAATAAATTATTGCTCAATCATTAACTCTGCAAGATACTCTGCGGCAGGCATAATTACTTTAGGATCTACCATAAACCCGGGCTGATGAATCAACTGACCTTTTCCGGTTCCAATTTTGATATAACACCCGGGTATTCTTTCTTCAAAAAAAGCGAAATCATCTCCACCTAGGGAGCTTTCCTCCGGCACCACTTGAAAGCTTCCTTTTTTTTGTGCCAGACGAATGCTCTTTTCTGCCATCTGCTTATCATTATAAGTAGCCGGCGGACCTGCAATCCATTCCACCTGTGCCTGTGCTCCATATGCCACAGCAGTATGTTCGGCGATTTCTTTCAATCGTTTTTCAAACAGAATCCTGTCTTCTCTGTCCATCGTACGGACCGTGCCCTCCAAAATGGCAGTTTCAGGAATTACATTCCACGTATTCCCTGCCTCCAGCCTGGTAACACTGATCAGTGACGGATGAAAGGCATTGATATTTCTGGTCACAACAGTCTGAAGGGCAGAAATAATCGCTGCCGCCACAGGAATCGGATCCACACCGTCATCAGGATGTGCCCCATGACAGCCAATCCCCTTTACCGTAATAACGAAACGGTCTACCGCTGCTGTCACATAGCCTTCCCGAATGCCAAGTACTCCTGTGTCATTGGTGGGATCTGCATGAATTCCCCAGACGCAGTCCACATCCTCCATCACATCTGTTTCCAGTATTTTAAGAGCCCCAAGAGAAGACTCCTCCGCGGGCTGAAAAATAATCTTCACTGTCCCTGCAAGCTCACTTTTCCGTTCCTTTAAAAGAATGGCACACCCGATTCCTGCTATTATATGAAAATCATGTCCACAGGCATGCATTTTTCCCTCAAATTCGGAAGCGTATGAAAGATCAGTTTCCTCCTTGATGGGAAGGGCATCAATATCACAGCGCAGTGCCTGTACCTTTCCCTCTTTTTCTCCGCGAATCACTGCCACCAATCCAGTTTCCAACTTACAGGGTAAGATCTCAACTCCTGTGTTGGTCAACAGTTCCCGGATTTTTGCAGTGGTTCCATATTCCTCGTAGGACAGCTCCGGGTGTCTGTGAAACCACTGAAAAGCTTCCAATAGAGCTGTTTCCAATTGCACATTTTTCTGCATTTCTATTTCGTCCTCCATTTCGAGACATTTCATTCCACAGCAAATAATCAAACTCCTGCTTCTATCTCCGACTATTGGGATCAAGTGCATCCCGCAGCGCATCTCCGATAAAGTTAATTGCCATAACCAAAACTACAATCAAAGTTCCTGCCGGAATCCACAGCCATGGCTGTTTCGTCAGTACAGTCAGCGACTGTGCACCATTTAGCATATTACCAAGACTTGCTGTAGGCGGTTGGACACCCAGCCCCAGAAAGCTGAGCGCTGCCTCATCCAGCATGGATAATGCCAGCACTGAAGTTGCATACACTAAAATCGGCGCCACCGTATTGGGTAAGATCTCTGAAAAAAGGATATGCCTAAGTGGCATTCCAGCCACCAAATTGCCTTTGACAAAATTGGTTTCCCTAAGGCTTAATACATTTCCCCTGACAAGTCTTGCGATTCCCGGCCAGTCCACAAAGCCTAAAATCAAAATAATATTCCAAAGTCCCGGCTTAAAAATAGCCGCTGCAACCAACACCAAAAGGATATAGGGAAATGACATTACCATGTCTGTAAAACGCATGATAATCATATCTGCAATACCCCCGAAGTATCCTGCAATCAGCCCAAGAATCACTCCCACCACAGTGGAAATCACAGTTGCCATAATCCCCACCAATAGAGAAATTCTCATTGCATAAAGGAGTCTACTGAAGACATCTCTTCCAATCTGATCTGTTCCCAGCCAGAATTCCCTACAGGGAGCACCACTGAAGGTACCCACTATTTCATCAGGATCATAAGGTGCAATGACAGGAGCTAACAATGCCGCCAGTCCAAGAATAGCCACTATGATAAGACTGACCATTGCCAGATGATGTTGTCGAAATCTACGAAAAATCATCTGGAAAAAGCTTTCATTGGCAATGTCTTTCGCTGCATTCCTCTTTTCTCCCGAAACCTCTGTCATGTTATATTTTGTCTTTTTTCTGAATTTCTTTTCTATCTTCTTTTCTTCTCTATTCATATTGATTCCCATGCAAATCGTCCCTTAATCAAGCTGAATGGTGGGGTCCACCAACGCATACATGATATCCGTAACCAGATTGGCAACCAGTACCACAATTGCCGACAGGAGGCACACTCCCATGATTACAGGATAATCCCTGCTCGTAATTGCACTCATAGTCATAAGCCCTAACCCTGGCCATGAAAACACCTGCTCCACAATTACTGCACCCCCAAACAGCACGGGGATTTCCATACCAATTACCGTTACAATAGGAACCAGCGCATTGCGCAGGGCATGCTTATTGATAACCTTAAATCGTCCAATTCCTTTGGCTCTGGCTGTCCTTAAATAATCCTGTTGCAGAATTTCCAGTACTGCACTTCTAATATACCTGATATTGCTTCCTGCCATTGAGGTCGCAAGCACGATTACAGGCATAATCATATGTTGTGCCACATCCCAAAAGCCGCCTCCCGTGCCAAGAGTCTTCATACCACTGGACGGCAGCCATCCCAATTTCACTGTAAAAATATAAATTAACAGTAAAGACAAGAAGAATCCTGGAATACTACTTCCTAGAAAGGAAAAGGTTACTACCGCATAGTCACCCTTAGAATACTGATGAATCGCACTATAAATTCCTGCCGGAACCGCCATCAACAGACTTGCCAAAAGGGAAACTCCCATCAACAAAAGGGTAGGACCTAAATGACTTGCAATCATGGCGCTAACCGGTTGATAGGACTTAATGGAATACCCCATATTTCCACGCAAAAGCTGTCCAAGCCATACAAAATATTGAATATAGAAAGGCTGATCCAGACCCAACGCAATTTTCTTCGCCTCCAATGCCGCTTCGGATACTCTGGGTCCCTTCAGCATTTCCAAAGGACTTCCTGCCATACACATGATGGCATAATCAATAATCGTAATACCAATCAGCACAGGAATTGCTATAAGAATTCTTTTAATAATATATTTACTCAATCTCCTGCACCTCCTTACTCTGCATCACAATAGGACAAGCTGCAAAATGCCCGGAACCGGGATTACTTTCAACCATTGCCGGTTCTCTCTGACTGCATATTTGGGTTGCATATGGACATCGGGTATGAAAACGGCATCCCTCAGGGGGATTGCTGCTGTCCCCGATTTCACCCTGTAAAAGCTTATTCTTCTTTTTTTTGTCCTCCGGATCAGGTACAGGCACTGCATTTAAAAGTGCCTTAGTATAGGGATGTATTGGATGATTAAAAATCTCCTTTGCTTCTCCCATTTCCACAATTTTTCCAAGGTACATGACTGCAATACGGTCACTGACATAGTTTACTGCTCCCAAACCGTGTCCTACAAAAAGAAGAGTCAATCCCAGTTCCTTCTGAAGGCTTTTCAGGAGATTTAAAATCTGCGCCTGAATGGATACATCCAGTGCACTGACCGGTTCATCACAGACAATAAACTTAGGATTTAAGGAAAGTGCCTTGGCAATGCCGATTCTTTGCCTCTGCCCACCGGAAAATTCATGCGGATACCTGCCCAGCACATTTCCAGGAAGTCCTACCATATCAAGAATCTTCAAAAGTTCCTTTTCCACTGTTCCTTTGGTAGCAATCCCGTGATAAAGCATGGGCTGTGCAAGAATTTCATAGATATGCTTTCGGGGATTCAGAGATGAATAAGGATCCTGAAACACCATTTGCAGTTGGGTTCTGATTCCTCTCATCTCGCTCTTTTTCAGTTTTGATAAATCCTTTCCCCTATAAAAAATCTGTCCCTTGGTAGGTGCTTCCAATCCTACCAGCTGTCTTCCTATAGTAGATTTACCGCATCCGGATTCACCTACCAGCCCCAGGGTTTCTCCTTCCATAATGGAAAGGCTGACACCGTCCACTGCTTTCACATATCCGGTGGTATGACTGATAATCCCTCCCTTGATGGGATAATACTTTTTCATATTTTCTACCTGAATTAAGGGAATGGGCTGATTGCTTTTCATACCTGTATTCCCCCTTCCTTCATCACCACACATTTTGCATGGTGATGGATTCCAAATTCATAATCAGGCTGAGAATTGTCACATTCCGGTCTGCGATATTTACATCGTTCCGCAAAGCGGCAGCCTTTTATATCATCATAACTGTCCGGCACAATTCCCGGTATTGCTGTAAGCTGTCTGTCTGCCCCATCCCGTATGGTAGGCACTGTATCAAGAAGCGCTCTGGTATAAGGATGTCTGGGATTTTTAAACAATTCTGCCACTGGAGCCTCTTCAATAATCTGTCCTGCATACATAACAAGAACCCGGTCCGCCATGTTGGCAACCAGGCCAATATCATGTGTAATCAGAATCATGGACATTCCTGTCTCCTTTTGAAGTTCTCGAAGGAGTTCCATAATCTGCGCCTGAATGGTGACATCCAGCGCTGTGGTGGGCTCATCTGCAATCAAAAGCCTTGGATTACAGGATAATGCCATAGCAATCATTACCCTCTGCCGCATGCCCCCGGAAAGGGTATGGGGATACTTTTTCATAATCCCTTTGGGGTCAGGCATCCCTACTCGCTCAAGCAGACCTTCCGCTCGCTTCCTTGCTTCCTCTTTGGACAAATGCATATGTGCCCTAATACTCTCTGTAATCTGATTGCCCACTGTAAATACAGGATTCAATGAGGTAAGCGGGTCCTGAAAAATCATGGTAATCTGATTGCCGCGAATCTGATCCAACTCTTTTTCTGTCATTTTAAGAAGATCCTTACCATCAAACAGGACAGAGCCGTCTATGACAGCTCCGCCCCTTCCTAATAATCCCATAATTGACAGTGAGGTTACACTTTTTCCACATCCGGACTCACCCACAATACATACAACCTCCCCTTCATTCACATTGAAGTGGATATGATCTACACTGATGTTTGTGCCATAATCACCGGAAAATGCTGTGGTGAGGTTGTTTACTTCCAATAAATGTGACATTGCTTTTCCTCACAATTCTTATACACAGCAACTGATTTTGCCATGCGTTTCATTTATTCTACGACTGTCCAGTTCTGAACATCGTTGAAAAATCCATATGCACTGGGCTGTGCCCCACTGATGCGGTTACTTACCGCTCCCTGCGCACTCAAAATGTAGACTGAGAACATAGGCACATCCTCCTGAACCTTTTTATCTACAATTGAATACAGTGCTTTAATTTCTTCCACATCACTGGTCAGCTGTGTACCTGTCAGTGCTTCGTTTATTTCATCATTTGCATAGCCGGTCCAGCTGCCTTCACCACTAAGAAGCCATGACACATCGGGATAAGGATCAACCGGTGCATAAGTATACTGTACTGCCATGATATCATAGTCCTTGCTTCCTGCAACAGTCATAAGGGTTGCAAGATCAACAGTCTGAACCTCCACCTTAATTCCAACTGCCGCCCACTGTGCCACCAATACCTGCGCCCCGTTTACAAAGGTGCTGTCACCGGAATTCACATAGAAACGAAGCGTCTGGGAACCATCCCATCCTGCTTCTGCAAGAAGCTCTTTTGCCTTCTCAGGATCGTAAGAAATCGGTGTAATGCCTTCGTCGAAGAAGGGACTTGCTGATGAAAGAAAGCCATCTACTACTTCCCCATGCCCCCTTAACAGTTCATCCACCAGTTTCTGTCTATCAATAGCATAAACCAATGCCTGACGCACTCTGGCATCGGGAATGTTAGCAGTCTGAACAAATGCAGACTGGTTCGTAATTGGCGCACCATATACCGTCTTTACATTTTCAAGCTTTTCTATGCTGTCATAATCTTCCTGTGGAATTGCCGTCATGGTGTGATGAGTAATATCAATTTCACCCGACTGAAGACCAGAGTAAATCTGACTCGCATCCACAATTTTAATATTCAGATTATCAATCTTCGGCGCCCCTTTCCAATAATCTGTATTTGCTATATAAGAAATATAGTGATCATTGTCATAGGCTGACAGGTAAAAGGGACCGCTGATAACGTCAGGATGATTAAACCAATCTGCTGATAACAGCTCCTCTTCACTAAACTTCTCAATTACATGCTTAGGCATGGTATGAATATATCTTGCATAAGTATTTTCAAAGGTAGTAAGTGCCATAGGGTATTTGGATGTAAACTGAACCGTTTTATCATCAATAACCTGAACACCCTCAATGCTCTCAGCGCCTTCCTCTACAAAGCCGCTGTCATTGGTACCTTCAAAAGCATATAACATTAATGTAGTATTATTTACGATTGGGCTTGCAAGACGTCTTACGGTATATTCCACGTCCGCTGCGGTAACTGGGGTTCCATCTGACCAGGTTGCCTTGTCATCAATGTGCACAATAAAGTTGATGTTATCCTCTGTAGTAATAGAATCAGCCAGCATCCCCTGGAAATTTAGGTCATTATCAAGCTCTACCAGAGGCAAAAACATCAGCCCCACTACATACTTGTTAATTTCTGTCTGATCGATTACGAAGGGATTCACACCACCCAGTGAATCGGTTACACCTACATTAATGGTCTTGGCTGATGCGGTGGTATCTGCCTTTTGCTGCTCACTGCCACCATTACTGTTCTTTCCACAGCCGGCAAGTGACAGAACAAGTACTGTAACTAACATAATGCTAAACATTTTTCTGATAAATTTCTTCATTCTCCTTGATTCCTCCTCATAAATCAGCATCCAATGCTATTTATAAATAGTTGGTTAAACTATACTGTTATGACCTCTAAATGTCAATATTTATCTCCGCAAAAATATTTTTTAATTATTACTAAACAAGGGGGTTGATAGATATCTGTCTCCGGAATCCGGTAATAATACCACAATATTTTTCCCCTTATTTTCAGGTCTCTTTGCAAGAAGGGTCGCTGCCTTCAATGCTGCACCTGATGAAATCCCCACTAAAACTCCTTCGCTTAATGCAAATGCCTTTCCTTCCGCAAAAGCATCCTCATTTTCAATAGTAATAACCTCATCATATACTTTGGTATTCAACGTTTCAGGTACAAAGCCCGCACCGATTCCCTGAATCTTATGTGCACCGGCAGTTCCCTTCGATAAAACAGGGCTGAAAGCCGGCTCAACTGCAACCACTTTCACTTCAGGGTTTTTCGATTTCAAATATTCTCCTGCCCCAGTTATAGTTCCTCCTGTTCCTACACCTGCTACAAAGATATCAACCTTTCCATCTGTCTGCTCCCATATTTCAGGTCCTGTAGTTCTCCTGTGTACTGCCGGATTAGCAGGATTAACAAACTGCCCCAGAATGACTGCACCAGGAATAGAATCCTTTAATTCCTCTGCCTTTGCAATGGCTCCCTTCATACCTTTAGCGCCTTCTGTCAGCACCAGTTCTGCTCCATATGCACTTAACAATGTCCTTCTCTCAACACTCATGGTATCTGGAAGAGTGAGAATCGCTCTATACCCCTTGGCTGCCGCTACTAATGCAAGCCCGATGCCGGTATTGCCGGATGTAGGCTCTATAATGGTAGCGCCCGGTTTCAATATCCCCTTCTCCTCTGCATCCTCTATCATGGACAATGCCACACGATCCTTCACTGAACCTGCAGGATTTAAGTATTCCAGCTTTGCCAGAAGCGTTGCTTCCTCTGCTCCCGCTTTCTTTGCATAGCGGTTTATCTTTAAAATCGGTGTGGATCCAATCAGTTCTAATACGCTTTCTCTAATATCGCTCATAATGTTCTTCCTTCCTAATTTCCTAGTTTATTGGTATGAATTATATGTTTTACATTATATTCCCAGTTAGTGAAGATGTCAATTTCATTTTATTATTATTTTTTCTGATAACCGGCTATTAAATATAACTATAATATCCACAAATACAAGTCTCTCTGTTGCCTTGACAAATCCTATAAACAGGGTTATATTACAATCACTTACAGGAAAGGCATTAATTTAGAGATGAAAAACCTGCTTAATTATCAGACATCGGAATATGATTGCGGACCGGTTACCTTATTAAACGGAATCCGCTATCTTTTTGACCGTGAGGATATTTATCCCGACATTGTTAAATTTATTATGCTTTACAGTATGGATACTTATGATGAAAATGGAGAAATCTGCAAACATGGCACCTCTGCCGCTGCCATGAATTATATCAGCAGCTGGCTCAATCATTTTAGCCGTGTCAAGAATTTCCCTTTATATTGTGAATTTTATTCCGGGGAAAAAGTAGCCCTTACTCCGGGAAATCAGATTATGACTGCATTGGAAAGCGGAGCTGTTGTAGTGCTTCATCTTTTTCTAGATGTAGGACATTATGTTCTGCTGACCGGCATCGAAGACGATCGTGTTCTTCTCTTTGATCCTTATTACGAAGAGGAGGATGACCCTGACTTAGATGAAGAATACGATACAGACGAAATTATTTTTATCCATGACCAGCCTAAAAAAGCGAATCGTTCCATATCATTGGAACGTCTGAACCGTACAACTATGGATTATTATGAAATGGGTGGGTTCTGTTGTCGTGAAGCATTAATCATGTATAACAGGAATCTTACTAAATTGGACTCATAAACAAATAGAAAAGATGCCCACTGCCATATTTACAAACACTATGGCACGGGCATTCTGTTTTTACTGTTCCATTTGTCTTCCTAAAAATCCTGCAGCAGACTGAATCAGCTTTTGCTCCACTTCTCCCATTTTTCCTTTCTCACCATTATCAATCAGAATAACTCCACCTATAATGTCTCCCTCACAGATAATGGGGCAGATTGCTTCTTGCTCAAATACATCTGTCACTTCCTGTGTCAGTGGAATAAAATTGGAATCTCCTTTAGACGCAATTACCATTTCACGCTTATTCAGCTTTTCTTCCAGTTCTCTACCGATTGATTTACCCAGAAAATTTTTATACCCTCCTGCCACTGCAATGAACTGATCTCTATCTGCAATCAGCGCTGTCCGCCCCGACACCTGTGCAAGGCTTTCTGCGTACTGCTTAGCAAATGTATTCATTTCACCGATTGGGGAATACTTTTTTAGTATAATCTCTCCTTCTCTGTCGGTAAATATTTCCAAAGGATCGCTCTCTCTGATGCGGAGCGTCCGCCTAATCTCCTTGGGTATTACAATACGACCCAAATCATCTATTCTACGAACAATTCCCGTTGCTTTCATAAATTTCCTCCATTTACTGTACTTTTCACTTCTTGAAATAGTATCTGTAAATGGAAAAATTTTATACATTTGAGAATTCAATATCTATCTAATCTGTTACTTTTCAGTTCTTCTACAATTTTATAAGTAAATTATTCAGGTTCAATGTACTCATATACTGAATATCTTTCATCATTTGAATCGTCATTCTGATCCCATAATTTGATACGGTATCATCTTCTGATGGCTGATACATTTCAAGCCATTTCTTTGGATTAAAAGGCTTACAGTTGTCACGAATACGAATAGTCAACTGATCCTGATAGGTAATTCGGATATCAATCACATTCTTTTTATTGGGCTCGAAACCCCATCGGATTACGTTCCCCGCCAGTTCTTCAATACTAAGCGCAACTAACATTGCTTTTTTCTGATTTCCAGTTTTTCGTAAAGCAAAATCATAAGCTGACTTTGATGCCTCAATCACGCTGTCCATATCCTGGCATGAGAATTCCATTCGATTCTCCTGTGCAACATCAAAATTTTCAGGAAGAAACATGAAGTCATCCAGACACTTAGGCATATGCCCTACATGCTTCCACGCAAGGAAAAAAATAGTTATCAGCATCAGGATTTCTCCCACTGGAAAAGCCACCCAAATACCATTAATATTGAATGCAAAGCCTAAAACTACCGCTGCAAGACATGAAAAAACAAAATTATCAAGCAGACATACCAAATGAGTAAGCTTCATTTTCTTTATCGCCTGGAAATAATTCATGAATATGGTATTAACTGTATTCAGCAGCACACCAAGTGCACTGAAGCAAAGCGCCGGAACAGCTAATTTTACCTCTACAGGATCTGTCGTATAGATTCCAACTAACTGCTCCGCAAAAAGGATAATAATTACACATATAATAAAATTGAATAAAAGACCATATTTTATGGATGTTTTCAGCAGTTCTCTGGTATCCTTACGGCTTCCTTCTCCAACTACCACACCTCCGATAACCAGAGTGCTCATACCAATTCCAAGCCCCACTGCTCCATATAGATTGTTCAGATTTGACCGAATGGCAAATACGCTGGAAGCAGCCTGAGTGGATATGGTAAGAATCAGCCAGTTGAACAGAACACTTCTCATCGTCATGCAGACCTTTGATAGGGCGGAGGGCAATCCAACTACAATTACTTCCCTGATTGCAGACAGCTCAGCTTTCTTAAATAAGAACCTGATTGTGCTTTTTCCTTGTAAGTAATAACACAGCATTACTATTGTTGATACCACATAACTGAAGGAAGTTGCCAGAGCCATGCCAAGCATACCGCCCTTAAATACATAAGCGCACAGCAAATCTCCTGCTATATTGATTACCGAACTGACTACCGTCGTCATAAATGCAAGCTGCTTACGTCCTTCCAGGTGTAACAGCGACGTAAATAAAGAAGTGAAGCATAAAAATGGGATTCCCAAAGACAGGCCTTTAATATAGTCCGATACAAAAGGCGCTAAATTCTGATCCTCTCCCGATGCCCCCAGCAGAGTAGCAAGTAAATTGCCTGAAGCAAAAAGAGCAGGAACCAGAACTACCGCAAGCAATATTATTGTAACAATCGTTGCAGAAAAACATTTGTTGGCATTCTCTACATCTCCCTTTCCCAGACTTCTTGCGCATACGGTCTGCGTACCGGAACTAAAAATACCTGAAATAGCAGAAAGCAGAATAAACACAGGACTTGCAATTCCATAGGCAGCCATTGCTTCCGCTCCTAAGCATTTTCTGATAATCACACCGTCTATCAACATCCCCAGTATCGCTGTGAGAGTTGACAAAATCATGATTGATAAGCTTCCCAAAAAAACCTTTTTAATTAAAAAATCAGATTTCTTACCCATTATTATTCCCTTCCTTCAGGCTAAAAATCAATTTCCATATTGTATTGCCTAATCATTGGAATGACTGTTTCCCTTGTTACCTCTATGACTTTCTCCTTATATTGTTCAGGAAAATTGGGTGCAAGCACAGGAACAAGACTGCTCTTTGCCATGCCGTAAAGCCTGATTAGCTTCACTTTCCGGTCAATCACATCATCATCCGTAGTATTAAAGTAAGTTTCCAGCATTTTGCGCCAGATGATGTCTGCTTTTTCTTTTTCCAGTCCAATAGTCTTTAGCGTTCCATTAGGCTCCTGAATATTGATTGCAATATGAGTAAGATAAACTCCTGCCCAATCCAAAAGCGGATGCCCATAACCCACATCCCCCATATCAATCATGAGCAGCTCATCATTTTGCTCCATAATATTCTTCGAGTGAAAATCACCGTGAAGCATTGTTCCGGTATCCGGTAAGCTTTCATACAGTCCTACCAGTACCGCTGTTTCATCCTCTGTCAGCCATTCTCTCATTTTCCTGCTACGTTCTATGTATAGAGCTTTGATATCATTAAGCCTTTCATCTTCCGTCTTCAGGGAATGAATCTCCTTTAACAGCCTTCCCATACGGATCCCATATTCCTCTACCTTTTCAGGGTTAGCATTAATCAGTTCAGAAACTGTTTTGGCTTTTAACTGTTCAAAAATAATTGCGTAGCAGCCGTTGCAGGTAGCAAGTTCAAAAGAAATTGCAGTTGGAAATCCGCATGTAAATGCAATTTTTGCAGAATTTCTTTCCCTTTCCGCCGTTTCCTTACTGATTTCGGGATAAAACACCTTTACCACCGTGTCTATATCCATCCGATATACAAGACCTGTCATTCCATACCCAATCTGCTCACAGCCTTCAAGGGAAATCTCCCTCAAAACCTTTGCAATCGGCATCATGGCTGTGAAACCGGTTGTTTCAAAAACCTCATATACAACGGGCTGCACGTTGACCAGTTTTACATCGTGATAATTCTTTTTTGCCTTAAGAATGACCCTGAGACCTGCACTGGAAATGTATTCCAGCTTAAGAAGGTCCATGGTTACTTTTCTTTTTTCTCCTCGGGGAATCGCCTGATTTATTGCTTGTTCCACATTTGGGGAATTGTCGGAATCAATTCTCCCTTCCAGTCTTACCAGATATTCGTTTTCTTTCTGATTAAATGATATGCTGCACATACATTGCTCCTTTTATATTATTTGCAATAAGTTAAGACTTTAGCAGTCTCAACCGGTGTCGGATCTTCAACCAGGCACTCTATCCCTTCCATTTTAAGAACATTCAGAAAGTTTTTTATATAAGTATCACCTGTAAACTTCTGTACAAAGGTCATAGTAAAAAATCCATTAACTGCATTCATCTTGACTGATATTCCTTTTCCTCTGCTGGGATATGATATACTATAAACACCATCAATATACCTTTCCAATGCACCCCAGTTAATGCGTCCGACATAGCTTATGTCAAAGGTATCCAGATTATGGCTTTCCATTATGTTCATTATTATTTTCCATCGTTCTTCATCCGTACCTTGCTGCGCAATGTAATCATAAAATTTGTTTTTATTGCTATATCCTGCAACAAAATTTTCCGGCTGTGACTGAAGAAAAATCATTCCCCGCGAACAGCTCAAAAGCTTTGAAATATCCCAGTTCCAGATAGCCTTATCATATTTCAGATGAAGCACCTGGACAAGATTATGATAATTATTTGCAGCAAGACCATAGGCAGATCTTAAGTTTATCGCAACACCCCCGACAATGGGAAGCTCCACATTCAGATGCTTTTGAGCAATTGCCTTGCATAAAAAAACGGAAAAAATGGCATTTGGACTACCATCATTGGATTTGGCATATTTCATTAAATCTGCTTCTCTGATTTTAATGCGATACAGAATGCCTTCGGAAAATTTCATCCCTCCATCGTTATAAAAATCGAATTGAGGAACCTTTTTATATTCATAAAAAGGTTTTATACCTTCAGTTGAAAACTGCGGCACAGGATCACAGATTTCCTCATAGGGAATTTCACTTCCCACAAGATTGATACCGTCTGAAGCAATTTCGACATGGTATTTTTCTGAAAAATAATAATACAACACCGATTTAATAAACGGTATAATCCCTGCGGCATCGGTAAGGGCATGGTAAAAATCAAAATAGACATTTTTTTCACTATAAGCCACAGCAACATAATGATAATTTGCCTTTTCCGTTCCCAGACATACTGCCGCATCACCTCGGGTTACGGAAATAGGTGCGTCATTGAAAACAATATCAAGTTCGCCCTTTTCATCCCTGACAACCTTAATCCTAAAATAAGGATATCTCTTTTCAGCCACAGAAACCGCATGTTCAAGTACCCCACCATCCACAGCTTCCTTAAGCTGTATTTCTATTCGAACTGTATATTGATTGTTTTCGTTATTTCCGTAAAGAAACATCATATCCTTCATAACAAATCCTCCTTAAAAACTCCCTCGCCGTCAAACTCCGGGATAAAGCTTTCCTTCGCTGTCTCTCCCTCCTGAACAAAGGCATTTTTTACTCCCAATTCGATGGCGTAATTAATCACTGCCTCATATTCCCTTCTGGTAACCTTCCTGCACAGCTCCCGGTATTCCTGATTTTCTTTCAGCCGTTCAAAGGGTGTATACTGGTTCATTAAACTGATATATACCTTGTCCCCATACTTTTCATAAACATACCGGATTACATCCCTCGCATTTTTCTTGTGTCCCGGTAACAAGAGATGTCTGACGATGACCCCCTTTTGCATCATCCCCATCTCATCAAATACCGGCTCTCCCGCGATCTTCACCATTTCATCCAAGGCTCTTTCTGCCACAAGCGGATAATCCGGCGCTTTAGAATACTTCTCCGCCAGCACAGTATCCATATATTTAAAATCTGTCAGAAAAATATCTACAATTCCCGACAAATTTTGAATCACTTCTTCTTTCTCATAGCCACTTCCGTTATATACGATTGGAAGCTTCAGTCCCATCTTTTTTGCCTGAAGGACAGCCTCTGCTATCTCCATCACATAATGATCCGGTGTTACCAGATTGATGTTTGCCGCACCCTTGTCCTGCAATTCCAAAAAAATTTCCGCAAGCCTATAAACAGAAATTTCTTTTCCCTTTCTTCCTTCTGCAATTTCATAATTCTGACAATAGACGCACCTTAAATTACATCCCGAAAAAAAAACTGCGCCGGAACCCATTTCTCCTGAAATGCAGGGTTCCTCCCACATATGTAAAGCCGCTCTTGCCACATAAATTCTGTCATCCTCAAGGCAGTATCCTCTTTGTCCGCTTTTTCTGTCTGCCAAACATTCCCTGGGACACAGATTGCAGGGGCTAGTGCTTAATCCTTTCCAGTTCATTTTCTATTTTCCCATAAAATCTTTTTTTTAATTTTATCAAGTCCATGCAAAGGATGCAACCACCTTGTTATTGACATTTTCCCACTCCATAGCAGTTCAGCGTGATGGGTGGGTGCCGCCTGGAGATATCCTTTCTGGGGCTATGACGGCTTTCGGGATTTTGGGAAACAGTCAGTACAAATATCTATAAGCTGCCCTTCTGGCAAACTTGAAGCCAATAACGTGTAAAGATGCGACACACCATAGGAAAAATTTTGTGAAAAATCAAAAAATTCATTTCAGAAAATGTACACACCAGTTTCAGTGTCCGAAGCGAAGCAAGTTTCTGAAGCTGGTGTGTTAATATCATTTCTGAAATGGATTTTTTAGATTTTTCCAAAATTTTTTATTGGTGTTAGCACTTTACACGTTATGGCTTCTTCAAACATGCCATCCGGGCAGCAATATTTTTGTACTGCCTGTTTCTACAAATCCATCGAAAGACTGTCAAAAGTCCCCAGAAAAGATATCCCTAGGCGGCCCCATCCCATCTTGCGAACTGTTACTCTGGTATTGATAATGCTAGTGCATCGGCAGAAAATATGTTATACTTAAGCCGACTGTTCGCAGTGACCCTGCGCAGGAAACATTGGATTTGAAATGAGGCAGTTTATGAATGAAAAAGTACTTCGCACATTAGAATATAATAAAATTATTGATCTGTTAACCCAGAAGGCAACCTCCCAGCCGGGGCGTGTACTGTGTCAGGACCTAAAACCTCTGACCGACCTAAATGCCATCCGTCTCGCCCAACAGGAAACCTCTGATGCCCTGTCTATGCTATTTTCCAAGGGGTCTACCTCCTTTGGCGGCAACCGGGATGTCTCCATGTCTCTGCGCTCTTTAGAGATCGGCAGTACCCTGTCTGCCCCTGAACTCCTTAAAATCGCAGGACTCCTTGACAATGTTAACCGCATCAAGTCCTATGGCAGAAAGCAGCGGGAGGACGAAAAGCAAACCTCTCTTTCTGATTATTTTGACCGTCTTGAACCCTTAATCACTTTGGCAGGAGAAATCAACCGCTGTATCCTTTCCGAGGAAGAAATTGCCGATGATGCAAGCGCCGGATTAAAACATGTTAGACGCTCCATTATCCTTACCGGGGAAAAAATACACTCCCAGCTTACCTCCATGGTCAACGGTTCCTATCGAAGCTATTTGCAGGACGCAGTCATTACCATGAGAGATAACCGCTACTGTATTCCCGTAAAAGCAGAATACAAAAGTCAGGTTCCAGGTATGGTACACGATCAGTCCTCAACAGGCTCCACCTTTTTTATTGAGCCTGCATCCGTTGTCAACCTTAACAACCAGTTAAAAGAGCTTGCCATTAAGGAAAAAGAGGAAATAGAAGCGGTGCTTGCAGACTTAAGCGCCCAGACGGCAGCACATACGCAGGAAATTGCAGAGAACCAGAAAATTATGACTTTTCTTGACTTTGTGTTTGCCAAGGCTTCTCTTGCCATGGAAGAAAACGCAACCATGCCTCTGTTTAACACAGAGCATTACATTAATATCCGTAAGGGGCGACATCCATTACTGCCACCTAAGAAGGTAGTTCCTATTGACATTCATTTAGGCAGGGACTTTGATCTTCTTGTGGTAACCGGTCCTAACACCGGCGGTAAGACCGTCTCCTTAAAGACCGTTGGTCTTTTTACCCTGATGGGTCAGGCAGGGCTTCATATTCCTGCGCTGGACCGCTCAGAATTATCCATTTTTACGGAAGTGTTTGCCGACATTGGTGACGAGCAGAGCATTGAACAGAGTCTAAGTACCTTTTCCTCCCATATGACCAGCATTGTATCCATTCTGAAGAACGCAGACGAGAATTCTCTCTGCCTGTTTGACGAGCTTGGTGCCGGTACAGACCCGACAGAGGGAGCAGCTCTTGCCATTGCCATCTTAGACCATCTTCACACCAGAGGGATTCGCACCATGGCAACTACCCACTATAGTGAGCTGAAGGTTTATGCCTTATCCACAAATTTTGTCGAAAATGCCTGCTGTGAGTTTAATGTAGAAACACTGGCTCCCACCTATCGCCTGCTCATTGGTATCCCCGGGAAGAGCAACGCTTTTGCAATTTCCTCAAAGCTTGGTCTGCCCGAATATATCATTGATGCTGCAAGAGCACAGATCAATGCCGAGGATAAGAGTTTTGAAGATCTTCTAACGGATTTAGAGAACAGCCGCGTAACCATCGAAAAAGAGCGCCTTGAAATCGCTTCTTACAAAGAAGAAATCAAATCTCTCAAAGAAAAGCTACAGGCAAAAAATGAAAAGATAGACAACGCAAAAGACCGCATCATCCGTGAAGCAAACGAAAAGGCAAGAGAAATCCTTCAGGAAGCCAAGGATGTCGCAGATGAAACCATTCGCATTTACCAAAAGGCTGGTCCCGGTGCATCCTTAAAGGAACTGGAAAAGACCAGAGAACGCCTTCGGGGAGAAATTGGAAAGAAAAATGATAAGCTGGTTTTAAAAGCAAAGGAAACCCCAAAAGCTAAACAGCCAAAACCGGAACAGCTTAAGATTGGCGACAGTGTTAAAATTCTTTCCATGGGACTTAAGGGAACTGTCAGCACTCTTCCTGATCACAAGGGCAACCTTTTTGTACAGTGCGGTATCATGCGCTCCCAGGCAAATGTAAAAGATATTGTACTAATTGAGGACGAAACGCCTTCCGGTCTTGCTTCTCTTAAGAACACCCACACCAGTAAGGTAAAGATGTCCAAATCCTTCAATATTTCTCCTGAAATTAACCTGCTTGGCAAAACCGTTGATGAAGCGCTTGCTGATCTGGATAAATATTTAGATGATGCATATCTGGCACATCTGCCCAGTGTAAGAGTGGTGCATGGAAAAGGAACCGGTGCTTTACGAAGCGCCGTCCAAAGTCATTTGAAACGTGTAAAATATGTAAAATCCTACCGCCTTGGAGAATACGGCGAAGGAGATGCAGGTGTCACTATTGTAACCTTCAAAGACTAAGCGAAAACTGCAAAACAAAAAAGAAAGTGAGGCTTCTATGGTAAATAGACAAAAAATCTTAATTGTAGACGATGACAGCAATATTGCAGAATTAATTTCCCTGTATCTCACAAAGGAATGCTTTGAAACCATGATTGCAAGTGACGGAGAAACTGCACTGATTCTTGCAGACTCTTTTGCTCCTAATTTGATTTTGCTGGATCTGATGCTTCCAGGTATTGATGGTTATCAGGTCTGTCGTGAAATCCGCGCCAAATCCTCTATCCCCATTATCATGCTTTCTGCCAAAGGCGAAATCTTTGATAAGGTTCTAGGACTGGAGTTGGGCGCTGATGATTATATGGAGAAACCCTTTGATTCTAAAGAACTGGTAGCCAGAGTGAAAGCTGTGCTTCGCAGATATAAACCTGCAGCAGTCAGCCCACAGGCAGCTGATGTGAAGTGCGTAGAATATCCAGATCTGATTATTAATCAGACCAATTACTCCGTTATTTATATGGGAAAAACGGTTGACATGCCCCCTAAAGAACTGGAACTTCTATACTTTCTGGCATCCTCTCCCAACCATGTTTTTACCAGAGAACAGCTTCTTGATCAGATTTGGGGGTACGAATATATCGGAGATACCAGAACCGTGGATGTACATATCAAACGTTTGCGGGAAAAAATAAATGACCATGCCAGTTGGAAAATTGCCACCATCTGGGGAATTGGCTACAAATTTGAGGTGCGTCAATGAGAAAAACCCTCTACCTAAAGTTTTTGCTGGCATATTTCATTTTTGGATTTTTTGGTTTTGTTGTGGTTGGTACCTTCGTTAACAGCATGACCATGGAACACCTGACCCGTGATAAGGCAGATGCGCTCTATAAAGAAGCTACCCTGATTGCCAACACTTATGCCTCAGATTTATATGATAATGAAACTTCATTAGATACTGTAAAAAAACAACTGGATGCTCTGGATACCTATCTGTCTGCAAACCTTTGGATCATCAATCCCTCCGGGCGTATGATTCTTGATTCCCAGGCTCCTCTGGACGTAGAAAGTGAGAGAGTGATTGAAGGCTTTGACCCTACTGTCACCGCAAATTCCTACTATACCATTGGAAATTTTTTTGGCAGCTTTACAGAGGAGCAGTTAAGTGTATTTGCTCCTATCACCTCAAATTACAAGGTGAGGGGATATGTAGTCATACATTATCCCATGAACAGCATCACCGCATCCTGCAACAGCCTTTTGAATATTTCGTACCTGATGTTGATCATCCTGTTTCTTCTCTCGCTGATTATTCTGATTTTCTTTACGGAGATGGTCTATCTTCCCCTGCGCAAGATTACCGAAGCCACAGAACAGTATGCCGCAGGAAATATGCATTATGAATTCCAGATCGACAGTGAGGATGAAATTGGATATCTGGGAGCTACCATTTCTTACATGGCCAGCGCAATTGCTCGTTCCGAGGATGACCAGAAAAAATTCGTAGCCAACGTATCTCACGATTTTCGCTCTCCTCTTACCTCCATTAAGGGGTATCTGGAAGCCATGTTGGATGGCACCATTCCACCGGAGCTCCACGAAAAGTATCTGACTATCGTTCTGAATGAGACGGAACGTTTAACCAAGCTTACCAACAGTCTGCTTACCTTGAATAATTTAAATACTAAGGGAATGATGCTGGATAAAAGCACCTTCGATATTAATAAAGTTATTCGAAACATTGCTGCTTCCTTTGAAGGAACCTGTAAGCAAAAGACGATTGCAATCGAATTGATTCTTACCGGCGATGAACTATTTGTCAATGCAGACATTGGCAAAATTCAACAGGTGCTTTATAATCTGCTTGATAATGCGATTAAATTCAGCCACTCTGACTCTATCATCAAGATAGAGACCACCGAAAAGCATAATAAGGTTTTTGTATCTGTTAAGGACAGTGGAATCGGAATTCCCAAGGATGATTTAAAACTGATCTGGGATCGTTTTTATAAATCCGATCTTTCAAGAGGCAAGGATAAAAAGGGAACCGGTCTGGGACTTTCCATTACCAAAGAAATTATTCTTGCTCACAAGGAAAATATTAACGTCATCAGTACCGAAGGGGTTGGGACAGAATTCATTTTCTCCCTCCCAGTTGCAGATGATGGTAATGAAGATTAATAGAAGGAGAGCCTTTCGTATGCACATTATTTTACATCAGCCGGAAATCCCGGCAAATACAGGGAATATTGGTCGAACCTGTGTAGCCACAGGAACAGATTTGCATTTAATTGAACCTTTAGGCTTTCGCCTGACAGAAAAGGAAATCAAGCGTGCCGGAATGGACTATTGGGAACACTTGAATGTAACAAGATATATGAATTTCGATGAGTTTAAATCTCTTCATCCAGGTGCAAAAGTCTGGATGGCAACTACCAAGGCAAAACATGTTTACACCGATGTTTCCTTTGGTCCGAATGATTTTATTATGTTCGGGAAAGAAAGCGCTGGAATTCCAGAAGAAATTTTGGTGGAACATGAGGACACCTGCATCCGTATCCCCATGCTTTCCCAAATACGTTCTCTGAATCTGTCCAATTCGGTAGCAATTGTCCTCTATGAAGCCCTGCGTCAACAAAACTTCTCCCAGATGCAGTTAGAAGGAGAGCTTCATAGATTACACTGGAACAGTTAAAATTTTATCCGTTACATTCTGGCACTTTCTACATTATCCTTAAACCACTGATAGGCCAGTTCTACGCCCTCTTCCAAATCTACCTTATGCATCCATCCCAAACCATGAAGCTTATCTACATTGGTAAGCTTCCTGGGTGTTCCATCAGGCATATCTTTATTCCAGACAATTTCCCCCTCGAAACCAACTACCTTCTTAACCGTCTCCGCCAGTTGTTTGATAGTAACTTCCTTACCGGTTCCGATATTGACATGTTGTTCTCCATCATAATTCTCAAGCAGGAATACACAGGCATCTGCCATATCATCCACATAAAGGAATTCTCTAAGCGGTGTTCCTGTTCCCCAAAGTTCTACAGTGGGGGCATTCTTTACCTTTGCTTCATGGAACTTACGAATCATAGCCGGCATAACATGAGAACCCTGAAGATCATAATTATCATGAGGTCCATAAAGATTAGTGGGCATACAGCTGATAAAATTATCTCCATACTGCCTCTTATAAAACTTACACATTTCAAGACCTGCAATCTTGGCAATTGCATAGGCTTCATTGGTCACCTCAAGTGGACCTGTAAGCAATGCATCCTCGGGAATAGGCTGGGGCGCCATCTTGGGATAAATGCAGGTACTTCCCAAAAACAGCAGTTTCTTCACATGATACTGGTGACAGCAGTCAATCACATTACATTGAATCTGTAAATTTTCATATGCAAAATCAGCGGGTGTAGTATTGTTTGCATTAATCCCACCTACTTTGGCAGCTGCAAGCACTACAACATCAGGC
>CAMBLS010000010.1 GCA_945868485.1 uncultured Lachnospiraceae bacterium
CACCACTACTGCCAAAAGCTGATTCACATCGACTTTTGAAAGCTGTATAAACTTAATTTTATTGGTGTGAATGGTAGGCGCAGAAATCATGGTTGCATAATTTGTGTTGATCGCTAAAAGCTTCGCAACCTGCTTCAGTAGATGATCCATCTTATCCTCCCGCTGAAGCATCATTTCCTTTAACTCTTCCAGCTCCCTGTCCTTTTCCTCCATCATGGTATCCACATATAACCGATACCCTTTATCAGAGGGAATTCTTCCGGCAGAAGTATGAGGCTGTACTATGTAACCCATCTCCTCCAGATCTGACATCTCATTGCGAATAGTAGCTGAACTTAAATTCAAGTCTGTATATTTGGATATTGTTCTGCTACCAACCGGTTCTCCGGTTTCAAGATAATTACGGATAATGGCCTGCAATATTTTTACTTTTCTCTCACTTAACTGCATTTCCATCATCCCTTTCTATCCATCTCTATCCTGTGGATTTTTCTTTGTTAGCACTCATCTCTTTCGAGTGCTAACATCTTCTTACCATAAAATATCACTTACCCTATTTATTGTCAACACATATAGGCTAAAATAATTATTAAAAAATTATAAAAAGGATACTGCCGAAACAGTATCCTTACGTTTGTGCATATTTAGTTTCTTCTACTATTAAATAAAGAAGCTTCCTGTAATATCACCATTAATTACATAATATGTAGTGTTTTCTTCAGGCTTAACGTATAATTCAATGGTCTTAAGATCTTCTTCCTTACCATTCAAGTCATATTTCCATACATCCTTGCAGCTCTTTAAGAGATCATCGGGAGTATAAGATTTACCTCTGAACTGGAAATTAACAGTTTCTTTGATTTCTGCCTTTTTAGCAGGTGCTTTCTTAGGCTCTGCTGCCTTCTTAGGTGCTGCTTTCTTAGCAGTCTCCTTCTTTGCTGCAGCTGCCTTCTTAGCAGGTGCTTTCTTGGGCTCTGCTGTCTTCTTAGGTGCTTCTTTCACTTCTGCTTTAGGTGCATCCTTAACTTCTGTCTTAACCTCTGCTGTCTTAACCTCTTCTTTAGCAGGTACTGTTTTAGCAATTACCTTTGCTGTTGCTTTCTTAACTTCTGCCATGATAACAAACTCCTTTCACGCAGAGAAGACTTTCTCTGACATGTACACACAATAAATAAATAGTTACTCAGGGCTTTCTCCCCTAAAATGCCTTGTTACATGGGATGCAGTATACTCCTTATTTTTCTTTTTGTCAACTAATTAACACATTTTTCGCTATTTTAACCCATAATTCCAAAATATAGCAGCACAATAATGCCTAAAACAATGCGATACCATCCAAAGATTTTAAAATCATGCTTCTTTATATAACCCATCAAAAAACGAATTACAATCACTGATACAATGAATGCAACAAACATCCCTGTCAACAAAATCATCAGCTCATTTCCCGTAAAGGAAAATCCAAACTTTACTATCTTTAAAAGACTTGCACCTAACATAACCGGAATTGCAAGAAAGAAAGTAAATTCTGCTGCCACTGTTCTTGACACGCCAATCAGCAATGCTCCGAGAATGGTTGCACCGGAACGTGAAGTTCCCGGAAAAATAGCAGCAATTAACTGAAACAATCCTATAATCAAAGCCGTCTGATAAGTAATTTCAGATAAAGAATTAACCTTAACCGCCATCTGCTTATTTCTGTTCTCAATCAGTATAAAACCGATACCAAAAACAATCAGCGCAATTGCAACACAGACACTATTGTAAAAAAGACTCTCAAAAAATTCATCAAACAGAAGTCCTACTACAGCAGCTGGAAGACAGGCTATGATAATCTTGAACCACATAATCCAAGTATCCTTCCTGCACCATGATAAAAGTCCATCCTTCTTTACCGGACATGAATTATTCTTGTGACCAAAGGGCCATATTTGTTCCCAAAACAAAACGACAACCGCCAAAATGGCGCCTAACTGAATAACTACAAGAAACATTTCCCAAAATTCCGGCGAAACATCTAACTTTACAAATTCATCCAGCAATATCATATGTCCTGTACTGCTAATAGGAAGCCATTCCGTAATCCCTTCCACAATTCCAAAAAGTACCGCTTTTAAAAATTCAATCATGTATCAAACCTCCATATCACAAAATATATTTATATAGAAATATATTCTGTCTAATAGTTTTCTTTTACAAATCTTCTAAGTGCCTCCAGAGACCTTTCAACCTTTTCCGTATCAATACAGTATGCCATTCTAAAATACCCCGGCACGCCAAAACTATCAGAAGGAACCAGCACCAAATCATATTTCAGCGCCTTCTTGCAAAAAGCAACCGCATCCTCCTCCAACGCCTTAGGGAAAATGTAAAATGTTCCACCAGGCTTTACACAGGAAAATCCAAGGCTGGTAAGTTCATGATAAAGAAGATTCATGTTGGTTTCATAAACGGACATATCCGATGTCTGATCCAGCACCTCCGAAACTGCCAGCTGAATAATGGACGGCGGACAATTGTGTCCGGTTCCTCTCGAAATCTGTCCACAGATAGCACTGATTAACTCAGCATCTGTACATTTGGGATTTGCTGCCACATAACCAATTCTTTCTCCCGGCAGAGACAAAGATTTAGAATAAGAGTAACAGGATAAGGTATTATCATAGAAATTGGATACATAAGGAGCTTCCACCCCTGCAAACACAATTTCCCTGTAAGGCTCATCAGAAATGATAAAAATATCATGTCCGTATTCCTTCTGCTTCCTGCCAAGCAACTCCGAAAGCTGTGTAAGCGTCTTTGAATTGTAAACTGCACCCGATGGATTATTGGGCGTGTTGATTAGAAGTGCCATAACATTCTCATTCAGCATTTCTTCCAGCTTCTCAAAGTTGATTTGAAAATTCTCTGTGTTAGCAGGAACCAGCTTTAACTTTGCACCTGTCATATTGACGTACAAATTATATTCAGGAAAATAAGGTGCAAAAGTCAACACCTCATCACCAGGCTTTGTCACACATCGTATTGCATGCGCCACTGCACCGGCAGCTCCTGTGGTTGGGAAAATATGATTTCCTGTATAATTCATTCCAAATCTTTTATTCAGAGATTCCGCAATCTTGTCTTTAACGGATGCAATGCCAAGACTGGGACTATACCCATGCAGCTCCATAGAGCTTTTTGTCTTCAGCAGTTCAATCATAACTTCCGTAAATTTCTCAGGTACGGGAACAGAAGGATTACCAAGACTGTAATCAAATACATTCTCATACCCTATTTCTTTTCCCCTCGCATTTGCAAATTCAGACAACTGCCTGATAACGGATTTTCCTTCCAATAACTTTTTATATTGCTCGTTAATCATGACTTTCCTCCCCCGGAAATACGAATTTTATATTATTGTACGCAAATCGTTGTCGTCAACATGAATAACTATATCACTAATCGCATCTTTCATCAATCTGCTACATATACAGAAATTGCTTTTCCTTTTTGATTTCTTCTGGCACATCCTTTCCCTGAGCGGTCAGTTTTTGGCAAAGATTGTCCATGCGATGTCTTTTCTGTCCCATGTGCACATTATACTTATCTATCAGATCACGATAGAGAGGATTGACCTTAAGCTTTTCTCTGATCGGTGCGGCAAAAGCACAATTGTGAAACAAAATGCCTCTTGCAACCTTATTCAATCTGGGGGCTCCATTGCTTTCATATAAGATCCATATCAGATAGTCCATAATAAACATTTCTTTAAAGCTGTTCTTTGCACGTCCCATTTCTGTTTTAATCTTATCTTTTGTCTCAGAAGAAAGCTCCTGATTTTTCCTGTAAAATTGCATGTAATCGAAATATTCACTGGTTAGGGATCTTTCAGAAATATCATTCCACCGAGCTCCCTGAATACGCTTACACATCTCCCATCGGAATTCACCTGTCAGTCTAATCATAATAAGATTAAAATCCTCCATTTGGAAAATGGAACTTAGCATTCTTGCCGGCGTATTACGGCGCTTACCTTCTATCTCCTGCCACATAACGCCTCGGGTTCCGATGTTAGGAGTAAGTATTATATCCGGCAGCACTTCCACATGAATGAATTCTTTGTTAATCCCCTTCTCCGGTTTGGTAAAAAGTGTTTCTCTATAATAAGCGCTGAAATCTTTCTTTCTGATATTTTCCAATGTCTGCAATACATGTTCTCCGGACACCAATGTACTTTCCAGATCCTTCAGTGCATTATGCTCCGAAAAGACTGGGCAAAATGTACTGACCCTTCCAAAAGTTATTTTATTAACAATTGGAAAGACATTTTCCAATTCATACATTACTTTAGAAACCTGATTTTGGAGCAGAGCATTTTCCTCCTCCTGAGAAATTTTTCCCAACCTCTTCTGCTCATGGAGATACTCTGAATAATCTAAATCAAACTCATTCCTGCTGGGTTCCTTTTTACCCCTGTAAATCGCCATCAGCCACTCATAATAAGAATAAATCCCTTTTTCAGGTAAAGTAGGAAGGTTCTCCGCAATCCTATACATGCAACAGGCATTTTCCATTCCTGCAAGTTCTTCATCCACATAGCCAAAATTAAAGAACATCCTCATAATCGTGGAAAGATGGCTGTCTGTCAGACTATTATGAAATGCAGCAATGTAAATCTGATAAAATTCTTTTGTAATCATCTGGCGAAGACTGCGAATACCCTCTTCTGTTCCGTTTTTGTTAATTACCTTCTTATATTCTTCCACATGCTGTTTAAAAGAATCTCTCAGTTCTTTCCCACATGCTGCATACTCCAAAATCTGATTAATCGATTCTGAAAGAATTTTCTGTAGGGAGTCCTCTGCCTGCCCTCCATCCACTGGTTGTATGGCCTGCTTTTCCATTGTTTCCAACCGATGCTCTATGTCTGCTTTACGCACTTGAAACAGCTTAGTTTCACCGAATCCCTGCGTTTCCAGCTGCATCATCACATCATTGATAATTCTGCGAAGAAGCATGGTCTTATCGCCCTCTGTTCCTTCCTTCTTAATCGCTTTGCTGTAAAGAGATACCAAAAGTTCAGAGAGGTCGAGTCCATTTTCGTTCAGAAGAATTCTGCAGATATCATGCTTATATTCCTGTATCTGGTTGCAAAGAAGAATCATATTATGAACATCCTGACTTGCTCTGGTCAGAAAACCACATACAAACTCATTGTCCGTCTTATTGCTGTCCCATACTGCCAGCATTTGTTCTAACGTTGAATAATATCCACCAATCCACATGGGAATATCTTCTTCTAATGTCATTCTCTCCAGATTCTCATAATCTGCCGGATTTCCGGGAGATGTCTGGAAATGCTCACACAATCTCACATAATCCTCATAACAGCTTCTAACATAGTCGTACAAGCTTGCGCTTTCTATTTTCAGCAGCTTATACTGTCCCATCACTGCATTAATCTGTCGAAACAAAGAGGAGATAAAATATTTTACAGCATCATTGTGGCTGTCAAACAAGTCCAAAAGTCTGCCATCCTTCAATGGATATGCAATTACAGAAAGCTTACTTTCTGCCTTATAATCCATATAAGCTTCATTTGTGTCAATCTCACACAGTCCTACAACGTCTCCACTATGCAGAGAATAACTCCCCTCAGGATAAGCAGCACTTACCACGCCCCTCATAATCAGATATAAGGTATCTATCTTTTGTCCGCTTTCCAATATTCTCTGTCCCTGCAAAAATTCTTTTGTTGTCATTTTTCCTCCCCATGAGATGCAAAACAAGCTATTCTTCTGCCCATACGAGCGCACATTTTACTGCTTTTTTCCATCCCTTTAAAAGCTGACCACGATGCACTTCTCCCATCTTATGTATAAATTCCTTACCAAGCTGCCAATTCTCGCAAATTTCTTCCCGGCTCTTCCAATAACCACAGGCAAGACCGGCAAGATACGCCGCACCCAAAGCTGTAGTTTCAATACATTCCGGACGATATACTCTTGCTCCTAAAATATCAGCCTGAAATTGCATCAAAAAATTATTGGCACTGGCACCTCCATCTACCTTCAGACCTGCGATAGAAACCTCTGCATCCTCCTCCATAGCCTTCAGTACATCATAGGTCTGATATGCAATAGATTCCAGAGTTGCCCGGATAAAGTGTTCCTTCTTACAACCTCTTGTAATGCCTACTATGGTTCCTCTTGCATAAGGATTCCAGTATGGCGCACCCATTCCTGCAAAAGCTGGAACCACATAGACACCTGTTGTATCATCTGCTTTTGAAGTATATTCCTCCGTCTGAGACGCACTCTTGATCATCCTCATGCCATCCCGAAGCCACTGCACTGCCGCTCCGGCAACAAACACGCTTCCCTCCAAAGCATACTCCACCTGATCCCCACAGCTTGCAGCAATGGTAGTAAGAAGCCCGTTTCTTGAAGTAATCGCCTCTGTACCTGTATTCATCAGAAGAAAGCACCCAGTTCCGTAAGTGTTCTTAACTTGTCCCTTGGAAAAACAGCATTGACCAAACAGCGCCGCCTGCTGATCTCCGGCAATTCCTGCAATCGGGATTTTTCCTCCCAGAATTGTGTTTTCCGTATATCCGTAAATGCAGCTGGAGGGCTTTACATCTGGAAGCATACTTGCCGGAATATGAAGCAGACTTAAAATCTCCTCATCCCAGCAAAGTCTGTGAATATCATAAATCATGGTGCGGGATGCATTGGTATAATCCGTCACATGCACTTCACCTTTGGTGAGATTCCAGATTAGCCAACTGTCTACTGTTCCAAACAAAAGCTCTCCCCGGTCAGCCTTTTCTCTTGCCCCGGGCACATTTTCCAAAATCCACGCAATTTTCGTAGCGCTGAAATAGGCATCCGGTACAAGACCGGTCTTTTCCCGTATCATGTCCCCATAGCCTTCTGCCACCAACTCATCTACTTTCTCTGCCGTCCTGCGGCACTGCCATACAATCGCATTATACACAGGTTCCCCTGTTACCTTGTCCCACACAATGGTAGTCTCTCTCTGATTGGTAATTCCAATCCCCACAATATCCTTAGGCGAAGCGCCTACCATTGCCATTGCCTCTGTAGTCACTGCAAGCTGAGAGGACCAGATTTCCATTGGATTATGCTCCACCCAGCCCGGCTTTGGATAAATCTGGCTAAACTCCTTTTGTGCCATGCTCTGTATTTCACCTTTTTTATTAAAAAGAATACATCTGGAGCTGGTTGTCCCCTGATCCAATGCCATTATATATTTGCTCATATGCTACCCCCTTAGTCCATGTTTCCTGTAGCAACTACTGGAATATTGGTTCCTGCTACATTTTCAATCAGTACGTCTCCTACTCTAACCGGCGCTTTCACCAATGCACTCTTGATTTCATCCATACATGCCTGAATTTTTTCTTTTGGAATTTCTGATGCTGTCTTTACCGGGACTACTACGCCACTTCCCCCCTGGACGCATATCATGGATGTCACCGTGCGGACCGGAGCAGTAAACTCGCTTCTTGCATAAGCTTCTCCTTTTTTGCAGGTGTTTCCGGTAATATCAAGACTGCCATCTTCTTTTTTCTTAACAGTAATCATGCATCCTACAGGACAGCCAATGCAGATAACCTGACTGGAAATATCTCTGTCCTCCGGTAAACTGCACTTGCTCTTTGCAGGAATTTTAGGACGGACTGCTTCTCCCCAATCCTCTTCTCCATTTAAAATATAGTCTGCCGCATAAGCGCCTGCCTGTGCAGCTTCTTTGGAAACATTATCCACCAGATCATGAACATGAAGCACATTTCCGCAGGCAAAGATACCCTTTACGGTGGTTTCCAGCCGTCCATTTACCACCGGTCCCTGAGTAACCTCATCCATCTGTGCACCTGCGCCCTGGCTTAACTCATTCTCAGGAATCAGCCCACAGGAAAGAAGCAGCGTATCACAGGACACAAACCGTTCTGTACCCGGAATGGGCTTTAAGCTTTCGTCAACTCTTGCAACCGTCACTCCCTCCACACGCTCTTTTCCGTGAATTTCCGTAACGGTATGACTTAATTTCAGCGGAATGCCAAAGTCATCAAGACACTGTACAATGTTTCGCCTTAGTCCCCCTGAATAGGGCATGATTTCTGCCACCATCTTTACCTTTGCCCCTTGCAGGGTCATGCGCCTTGCCATAATCAGACCAATATCACCGGAGCCTAAGACCACAATTTCTTTCCCCGGCATTCTGCCCTCTATATTGACGTATCTCTGTGCAGTTCCCGCAGAGTAAATGCCTGCCGGACGAAAACCCGGTATATTCATTGCCCCTCTGGCACGTTCCCGACAACCCATGGCAAGAACTACTGCCTTTGCCTTGATCTGAAACATGCCGGACTCCTTATTCATCGCTGTAATCAGGCAGGGCATTCCGCCCTGTACATCCACCACCATGGTATTTAATAAGCTTGGAATCCTCTTTTCCTTAACCATGTCAATGTAGCGGCATGCATATTCCGGTCCAGTCAGCTCCTCCCTAAAGGTGTGAAGTCCAAAACCATTGTGAATACACTGATTCAAAATACCTCCCAGTTCCTTATCTCTCTCCAGAATCAGAAGATCCGTAATTCCCTTCTCATATGCGGATAATGCTGCTGCCATACCGGCAGGACCGCCGCCTATAATCACCAAGTCCACTGTTTTCATAAGCTTCTCCCTTCTTCCAGAGGCAAAAGATACCAGGAATCTGCTCCCGACTTTCTGATTTCACTTTCATCTACCTTTTGCTCTCTTGCCAGTATTTCCACTACCTTGGGATTACAAAAACCTGACTGGCAGCGCCCCATTCCAGCACGGGTACGACGTTTCACTCCATCTGTAGTGGTAGCTCCCAAAGTCCTGTGAATGGCATTCAAGATTTCTCCTTCTGTTACCATTTCGCAGCGACATATTACATTTGCATAAGCAGGATCCTCTGAAATCAGCTTCTGCCTTTCTTCATCACTTGCAAGGGCCATACTTGGAATTCCCTTCCTTGTAGATTTAAAGTTTTCCTTTGCTTCCGGCTTAAGAAGCCTTTTTACCATATCTGCTACATATTCTCCAATTGCCGGTGCACTGGTAAGCCCTGGCGATTCAATTCCTGCCACATCAATAAAACCAGGTGCATCTTTTACTTCTTCAATAATAAAATCTCCTTCTTTTTTGTTCCACTTCGTTACGTGCGCTCTCAGTCCTGAAAAGGAAGTAATGACAGCTTTCCCCGGAATATCATTTACGCTCAGGGCAGCTTTCTCTATTACCTGATCCAAACCATCTTTAGAGGTTTCCAAACCTTCTTTATCCTCTATATCTAACGCCGTAGGTCCGGTGAGAAGATTACCGTGTACCGTAGGTGTTACTAAAATTCCTTTTCCAAGTGCTGTGGGAAGCTGGAAGAGCGTGCTGCTTACCATATCTCCCACCTTTTTATCATAAAGAAGATATTCTCCCTTTCTAGGTGTTATCTTCATCTCGTCTTCACTGACCATATTATGGACTTCATCCGCATAAACCCCTGCGGCGTTGATAATCAGCCTTGCCTCGTAATTTCCTTTTTTGGTTTCAACCTGATATCCTGTTTCCACCCTATTGATTCCGTTGACCTTGGCATCAAATACAAACTCAACACCATTTTCTGCTGCGTTTTCAGCAAGTGCAATGGTAAGACCAAAGGGACATACTATCCCACCTGTAGGCGCATAAAGTGCTGCAACAACCTGATTGCCCACATGGGGTTCTATGACAAGCACCGCCTCTCTGTCAAGAACCTGAAGACCCGTTACACCATTCTGTTCTCCCCGCTCTTTTAGTTCCTCCAGTTTTTCTTTATCCTTCTCGTCAAAACAGAGCACCAGAGAACCATTCTGTTTATAGGCAAAATCCAGCTCCTCGGAAAGCATCTTCATTTTCCTGTTGCCCTCTACATTTAATTTTGCCTTCAGTGTTCCCGGCTTGGCATCATAGCCTGCATGTACAATACCGCTATTTGCTTTTGAAGTTCCTTCGCAAACATCAAGACCTTTTTCAAGCACGATTGTTTTAAGCTGTAAACGTGATAATTCCCTTGCGATTGCACAACCGCTTACACCGGCTCCAATAATAATCACATCATACATAACCCTAGTATATCCTTTCTTTCTACCAACCTAAAACAGCCATACAAAAAACAAAATATTTGATTTTTTGTATGACTGTACTTCTATTTACCAGTATACCAAATTATTCAGTTTTTCTCAATCGCTCTTAAGTCATATATCACGATCTGCAATCACTACCATGTCAGAACTTCGTGACCGTCTTCAGTCACTGCCACTGTGATCTCCCACTGTGCAGAAGGCATCCCGTCCTCGGTATAAACAGTCCATCCATCCTGATCGTCCACATAGATTTCGCTGGTACCCATATTTACCATGGGTTCAATGGTAAATACCATCCCCGGCACCATCAACATCTCTGTTCTCGCCTTCGTCACATAGCTTACAAAGGGCTCCTCATGAAATTCAAGTCCTATGCCGTGACCGCCGATTTCCACTACAATGCTATAACCGTTTGCCTTTGCATGATCATTGATTACCTGTGCCATGTCTCCGAGGAAATTCCATGGCTTCACCATTTCAAGACCCTTTTCCACACATTCTTTCGTTACCTGCACCAGCTTTTTCTTTTCTTCGCTGACTTCTCCGATGCAGAACATTCTGGAGGAATCTGAAAAATAGCCTTTATAGATAGTGGACACATCCACATTAACGATATCCCCCTCTATCAGAATTCTGTCTTTGGAAGGAATTCCGTGGCAGACCACTTCATTGATGGAAGTACATACACTTTTTGGATATCCCTCAAAATTTAAAGGGGCAGGAATGCCACCCATTCTGACCGTCATGTCATGTACCAGCTGATTAATCTCCTCAGTACTGATACCGGGAGCAATCATTTTCTCCACTGCATCCAGCACAGCAATGTTAATTTTGCTGCTTTCCTTAATCCCCTCAATTTGTTCCTTTGTCTTTAAAATATCCCTGCGAGGCACCATATGTCCTTCCAGCTCGTAGTGATGAATTTTTTCATCTAAAGCCATATGACATATTTTGTATTTTTTCCCACTGCCACACCAGCAGGGATCATTTCTTCCTATTTTCATCATTTCTATTCATACTCATGAAATATCTGTATAAAATCAGAAACATTTTCTTCAATACCCGGTGCTTTAAACACAGCGGAACCGGCTACAAAGATGTCCGCTCCTGCTTCTATCACTTCCCTGATATTTCCCTTTCCAATTCCACCATCCACTTCTACCTTGACGGACAGATGATTATCATTAATGTAGCCCTTAATCTGCTGAATTCTGGCAGTGGATTCCGGAATGTATGCCTGACCACCAAAGCCCGGCTCCACACTCATCATCAGAACCATTTCCACATCCGGCAAGTATGGATACACTGCCTCTACCGGAGTTCCCGGTTTAATGGAAATACCTGCCTGCACGTCAAATGCATGAATTTGATCAATGACTTTCTTAGGATCTTTTGTGGCTTCCAGATGAAAAGTAATGCCATCTGCACCGCATTTCACAAATTCATCAATATATCTCTCTGGATCTACAATCATCAAATGTACATCAAAAAACTGCTTACTGGACTTCCTGATGGACTGTATCAGAGGCATCCCAAAGGAAATACTGGGAACAAAAATACCATCCATAACATCAATATGAAGATATTCTGCTCCTGCCTTTTCCGTTTCTTTAATCTGCTGTCCTAATATACTAAAATCCGCTGCAAGAAGTGAAGGTGCTAAAACGTACATAACTTAATCTCCAAAATTATTTCAAATAATCTTTAATCTGTTCGTAAATTCCTTTTCCATCCAGCTTGAATTTCTCAACCAGTGCAGCGGCGGAGCCGGACTCACCAAATACATCCTGAACACCTATCTTCAAAACAGGAACCGGATATGACTTGCACAACGCATCACAAACCGCACTGCCAAGCCCACCAATAACAGAATGTTCTTCGGCTGTAATTACCTTTCCTGTCTTCTTCGCAGATTGAATAATTAATTCCTCATCCAGCGGCTTAATGGTACAGATATTAATTACTTCTGCACTGATTCCTTCTTCTGCCAGCTTTTCGGCAGCTTCAAGACTGCTACCAACACAGATACCAGTAGCTACAATTGTAAGATCTGTTCCTTCCCGCAGTATCGTTCCCTTGCCAATTTCAAAATGATAATCCGGCTTGTCATTGATCACGGGACAAACTGCACGCCCAAATCTCAAATAGACCGGACCATCATAAGCTGCTGCCGCTTTCGTGGCTTCCCTTGCTTCAATGGTATCTGCAGGGCACATAACTACCATACCGGGAATGGTTCTCATCAGGGCAATATCCTCATTACACTGATGAGATGCACCATCTTCTCCTACTGTAATTCCCGCATGGGTTGCTCCAATTTTTACATTTAAGTGAGGATACCCCACTGAATTTCTAACCTGCTCATAAGCTCTTCCAGCTGCAAACATTGCAAAGCTGCTGGCAAATGGCACTTTTCCTGATGCCGCCAATCCAGCTGCAATACCAATCATATTTGCCTCTGCAATCCCACAATCAAAAAACCTTTCAGGATAAGCCTTCTTAAATACAGCTGTCTTGGTAGCTGCCGCCAAATCTGCATCAAGCACTACCACATTGGGATTTTCTGCTCCCAGCTCCAGCAGAGCTTCACCATATCCTTCTCTGGTTGCAACCATTTTCTTCTCTGCCATTATGCTTCCTCCTTATCAAGTGCTTCACCGATTTTCACAAGGTCTGCCATTGCCACCTCATACTGCTCATCATTAGGAGCCTTGCCATGCCAGTCTGCATTACCTTCCATGAATGAAACACCTTTTCCCTTGATACTATGTGAAATAATCGCAGTGGGCATTCCTTTCGTTTCCTTCGCTTCCTTAAATGCAGCACGAATTTCATCAAAGTTATGACCATCTATATTAATTACATGGAAATTAAAGGCTTCAAATTTCTTATCAATGGGATAAGGAGAGCAAACATCCTCCACTGCTCCATCTATCTGCAATCCGTTATTATCTACAATTACAACCAGGTTGTCCAGCTTATGATGTCCGGCAAACATGGCAGCTTCCCATACCTGACCTTCCTGAATCTCTCCATCTCCAAGAAGTGTATATACTCTGTAATCCTTTTGATCCATCTTTGCCGCCAGTGCCATTCCCACTGCTGCAGAAACACCCTGTCCAAGAGAACCGCTGGACATATCTACGCCTGGAACATGCAGCATACAGGGATGCCCCTGAAGATAAGAACCAAGCTTACGCAGCGTAATCAAATCCTCCACAGGGAAAAATCCTCTGTGAGCCATTGCGGAATATAATCCCGGTGCCGTATGCCCCTTAGATAGCACAAAACGATCTCTGTCCTCCATCTTCGGGTTTTGAGGATCAATGTTCAGTTCTTCAAAGTAAAGATAAGTAAAAAGATCTGCTGCAGACAGGGATCCTCCAGGATGTCCCGCCTTTGCACTATGAACTGACGCTATAATGCCTTTACGCACCTCATTGGCAATTTTCTTTAGCTCCAGATTATTCATGATAGCCTCCATTTCAGTAATTATCACTTCAAATTAATTCATATCTCAAGATTCCTGCTCAGAACCGTGTAATATTTTATCACATTTTAAAAGCATAGTCTATACGCTATTCACGTGTATTTTTTGCCTGAAAAGAACATATAATCAAAAGAATCATCCTGGGAGGTTATGAATCTTGTTTTTAAAAAAGAAAATATTTCAAAAACAATGGAGCTTTTACATAGCTCTTTTCCTTTTTTTGATATTATCAATTTCAGCCCTATATTTGCTGACGAATGACAGCCGTAAATTCAGGAAGCTTTCAGAAACACTATTTGTCTCAGAGCTTTCCAGCAACACCTTAAGCCTGCACTACACACTGGCCTATCCTGAAAACTATGGGCTCAATTCAGAAGCCATCCTTCCATTCTATCAATTTGAGGAGGACAATGGTAAGTCAGATCTCCAGACAACATTAGACAGACTCTCCCAAATATCGCCAAAACATTTAAACGAAAATGATGCCTATACTTATAAGCTTCTGGTACGTTACTTAAACCTGCGCCTTAAAGGATCTGACTATGCTTTTTTTAGCGAACCTCTATCTCCTTCCTCAGGAATGCAGTCAGGGTTGCCAATCCTTTTGGCTGACTATACCTTCCGAAACACAAAAGATGTGGAAGATTATCTTCGTATCTTAGATCAGACAGACACCTATTTTGACGGGTTGATTCAATACGAAAATCAAAAAGCTTCACAGGGTCTTTTTATGTCTGATACATCTGCCGAAAAAATTGTAAGCCAATGCAGCTACATTATGGACAAAAATGCACTTTCTTCCGGAGAGCATTTTCTCCATGTCACCTTTGAAGAACGACTGAATGAAATGTTGAAAAAAGGACTGATTGATGAAAATCAGAAATCCAAGTGGCTTTCAGAAAATGACAGGCTTCTTACAACTGTGATGGAGCCTGCATATGAAAAAGTATCTGACGCTTTTACACTTCTTCAGGGCAGTGGCAACAATAATATGGGATTATACTATTATCCTGACGGCAGTTCCTATTATGAGTATCTGCTTGCTTCCACCACAGGATCTCCACGCAGTATTAAGGATATAAAATCTATGCTTTTCCAAGATTTCCAGCAGAACTATTCTGCTCTGCTTGCGTTTCTTGGTCAATATCCCGAACTTTTGTCTGACCCAATCTCTGCCTTCCCTTACTCTGATCCTGAAGAAATGATAAAGGATTTGCAAAATCGCATGTCCTCCGATTTTCCCTCCTTCCCAGTAGAAGAAGACTTTACTCCTGCCTGCACCATCAAAAGTGTTTCACCTGCCATGGAAAACTACTGTAGTCCCGCCTATTACCTGACCCCACCAATCGATGACATGAGCAACAACATTATTTATATAAATCACAAAAACTCACCTGATGCACTTACATTATACACAACCCTTGCACATGAAGGTTATCCTGGGCATCTCTATCAAACTGTTTACAGCCAACTGCATATGAACCAACAAAACACTTCTGCTATCCGTTACTTGCTGCATTATGGAGGTTATGTGGAGGGTTGGGCGCTCTATGTGGAAAATCTGTCCTACTATTATGCACAAATGCTTGTAAAAGAAAGCGCTCCTTCCAGCGCCGCATGGTTTGAAGCATGTCGTTTAAACAGAAATCTTCAGCTTTGCCTTTTTTCCTTAATTGATATTGCCATTCACTATGAAGGTGCCACACCTTCCCAGGTAAAAGCAATTTTAAAGCAGATTGGTATTAACGATCCCAATTCTGCTTCTGCCGTTTATCAGTACATCGTAGAAGAGCCCACAACCTACCCTAAATATTATGTTGGATTTTTAGAATTTTTATCACTAAAAAAAGAGGCACAGGATTTATGGGGAGAAGAATTTGATTTGAAACGGTTCCATGAATTTGTCTTAGAGACGGGACCTTCCGATTTTCAAAGCTTGTCCGAACAACTTCATTCCTCCTCCATCATTTCTTCCAGATAACCTCCATCCCAGAGAAGAATTTTAAGTTTCCTGGCGGCTTCCACTGCAGGCGAGGTAAAATATTGGTTGGTCATGACTGCACCAACCATTCTGTCATAATAATCTCTGCCTGCATAAGCCTCCTGAATAGCTTTTACTCCTACCGGCGTCGTGTAACGTTTACATTGGATGGCATAAGTCACTCCATCCTTTTCTGCCAGTATATCTATTCCATAATCTCCGCTGCTCTTTGTCACTTCTACATCCACAAATCCTCTTTTTCTTAAAAGATCTGCACAGAAAAACTCAAACTCATGTCCTTCCATATCCTCAAAGGAATTTGGCTTCTTATGCCTCCTTGATAAAAGCCACCATATGATTCCGCATAGCATAAAGAGCAAAAGAACGCCACCAGCCAATAACTCTGTCGAAAGCGAATTTATCATCTCGTATCCTTTCATCTTTACATCATCCCTGCAAGCACCACGCTTGCTACAATTCCTGTCAGCGTAGAAATTAAGGCTCCCGCCAATGTATATCTTGTCTTGGTTACCTTAGCCGCCAGAAAATATACACTCATCGTATAAAAAATAGTTTCCGTACAACTCATCATAATAGACGTAATCAATCCAATCAGAGAATCTGTACCATAATTTTTGAAAATGTCCAGCACCAGCCCTGTGGCTGCCGATGAAGAAAACATCTTAATAAATGCCAGTGGTACCAGCTGGGCTGGAAACCCAACCCGATTGCTTACCGGACTTACCACCCTTTCCAAAAAATCCAAAAAACCGGAGGCTCTCAAAACTCCCACTGCTGTCATTAATGCCACCAAAGTGGGCATAAGTCCCACCACCGTCTTCAGCCCATCCTTTGCCCCTTTGACAAAGTCCTCGTACACATTCGACTTGTTCATGATACCGTAAGCTATAATATAAAAAATAATAACTGGTATGATGATGTTAGAAATATTTGATAATACAAAAGCCATATACTGCATCCTAAAATTGGGGATTTTTACAATATATGGCTTATTTCTGAACTATATGCGCAGCTGCCATTTTCCAGTCAAAGGTTCATTCACTGAACGGCACAACATATATCTGCGCTTCCTTTGTAAGCGCATCTCGCTTTTCATAATCAAACAGGACAAATTCAGGCTTTTCCTTCCGTTGCAACTCCTGGTTTTCGCAAATTTCCCATACCGGATAATATAATACCTCCATATGAGTCATTTTCATGGTCTGCCTTGCATGGTAGTGCCGATATCCCTTCAAAATCTGCGGATTTTCTTCTTCTCTTTGATAGAATTCCCAAATCTGCTCCCGATAAGGTGACAGATCTGCTCCAAAGGCAGGACGGCTTTTTGCATTTTCACGCAGATAATAATCAAAGGTAAGAAGCTCCTGATAGAGCGCTTCCTTTTCAGGCGCAATTTCAAGTGCAAATTCAAGAAGAACCTGATAGCGGTTACTTCTTGCAGGGGCATTCACAAAATATCCTTTTTCTTCATAATACACCGCCAGTTTTTCAAACAGCTCAAATGGCGCTTTAAACTCCTTTTCCAAAACCGGCAGGATATGGGTAAACTGATTGGAGTTATAATAAAGCTCCACCATTTCCTCAATTTGTTTCAGTTTCCTTATCTCTTCATAAGATATCCATTTCGTAAAGAGGACTTCATAGGGAGGATTTTCCTGATAAACAATACCGTATTGCCCCACCTTCTCCCAAATTTCCGTGCCTTTAAGAACCTTCAAAAAACCGAGCTGAAGCTGCTCCGGCTTCATGGCATACACATCATTAAAAGACTTTTGAAAGCTTTCAAATCCCTCATAAGGAAGCCCAGCAATCAGGTCCAAATGAACATGTATATTTCTTTTACTGCGAATCTCCTCTACTACCCTTGCAATCTGCGTAATATTTGCACTCCGGTTTATTTCCTTAAGCGTATTCCAGTTGGTAGACTGCACGCCGATTTCCAGTTGTACCAGTCCGGGTCTCATTTCACCAAGGAGCATCAGTTCCTCTTCCCTCATAATGTCTGCTGCAACCTCAAAGTGAAAATTTGTGATACCATTGTCATTTTCTTTGATATACCGCCATATTTCCATAGCGTGATTATGATTACAGTTAAAAGTTCTGTCAATCAATTTTACCTGAGGAACCTTTTTGTCCAGAAAATACTGCAGCTCCCTTTTTACTGTATCTAAATTGCGCAAACGCACACTCTTATCAATAGAAGACAGGCAATAACTGCACCTGAATGGACATCCTCTGCCTGTTTCGTAATACATAATCCGATTCTCAAACTCCTGCAAGTCTTCATAGGGAAAAGGAATTTCATCCATATTCATGGGAGTTCTTACTTTAGTAGCACCATCCCTTAAGACCAGACCCGGTATATCCTTTAGCCGATGATATTTGCTTCCGATTTCTTCCCTGCCGTTTCCCACATAATAAGAAATTACGTCCTTGAAGGTTTCTTCCCCTTCGCCCACCATGATTCCCTTTATCATAGGGAATCTTGCAAGAACCTTTTCCGCTTCAAAAGAAACCTCGGGACCGCCCAGCCAGATATCAATTCCAGGTAACACCTTGGCGATCTCCGGAATCAATTCCTGTATGAGACGAAAATTCCAGATATAACAGGAAAATCCAATGGCATCCGGATGTTTCTTATAAATATCTCCCAGAATTTCCTCCATCCTGTTATTTATGGTGTATTCTGCCAAGGAGATAAAGGGCTGCAGTTTTTCTCCTGCGTAAGCTCTCAGGCTATAAATAGCCGGGTTAGAATGAATGTATTTGGCATTAATCGCCGTCAATAAAAACTGCATCGGCTCCCTCTCTATGTACTCTTATCAATTCAGACTCTCGATAAATCTGTCAAATGCCTGCTGCCCATCCGGTGTACGCTTATACACCCCGGCATCTGTCAGCACCTGCATAAATACAATTCCAATTTCTTTCTGTAAAATGCTGTCAATATTAGAAGCGTCAATCTTATCATATCCTGGGGTAAATTCCTCCACCCAGTCAGCATGCTTTTCAAGTGCTTCATCGTCACGCAGATTTTTTCCACCCAAAATAGCTTCCTTCAAAGCTTCCATTTCACCCTTTAAGCGGGCAGGAAGCACTGCAAGCCCCATGACCTCAATCAACCCGATATTTTCCTTCTTGATATGATGAAGCTTTGCATGCGGATGATAAACCCCAAGAGGATGTTCTTCGGTGGTAATATTATTTCTAAGTACCAGGTCAAGCTCGTAATTATTTCCTCTCTTACGAGCAATCGGAGTAATCGTATTATGAGGCTCTCCGTCTGTCTCAGCATAAATAAATGCTGCTTCATCGGTATAAGCTCTCCAGCTCTGCAATATCTTATCTGCAAGTTCGATAATTCTCTCTGTATCTGCTGCCTTTAAACGGATGACAGACATAGGCCATTTTACAATACCTGCCTCCACATCTTCAAAGCCCTTTATGGAAAAGCTCCTTTCCACCGGTGCCTTTGCCATGGCAAACTCATAGTGACCGCCCTGGAAATGATCATGGCTTAAGATGGAACCACCTACAATAGGAAGATCAGCATTGGAGCCTACAAAATAATGAGGAAATCTCTTTACAAAATCAAACAGCTTGCAGAAAGTACCTCTCTCTATCTTCATAGGCACATGTTTTCCGTTAAATACAATACAGTGCTCATTGTAATAAACATATGGGGAATACTGAAAACCCCATGTATCATTCTGAATCGTTACAGGAATAATTCTGTGATTCTGCCTTGCAGGATGATTTACCCTTCCTGCATAACCTTCATTTTCGCAGCAGAGCAGACATTTGGGATAACCAGACTGTTTAGCATTTCTGGCTGCTGCTATTGCCTTGGGATCCTTCTCCGGCTTGGAAAGATTGATGGTAATATCCAAATCTCCATACTCTGTAGAAGTGACCCATTTCATATCCTTCTTAATTCTGTAACGTCTGATGTAATCAGAATCACAGGAAAGCTTGTAATAATAATCGGTAGCTTTTTGCGTATCTTCCTTACAATATTCCTCAAAGGTTCTGATTACCTCGCTGGGTCTGGGCATCAACAGGCTCATAATCTTTGTATCAAATAAATCCCTGTATACCACTCCATTTTCTTTCAAGATACCCTTTTCATAAGCATAATCCAACATAGCAGACAGGATACTCTCTAAATCCTCTACTTTTGTCTTTTCAATTTCTGCTTCTTCCTGCTCCGTAATATCTTCAAGCTCATCCAACTCAAACAGTTCTAAAAGTCTGTTGGTAGTATAAATTTTGTCCTCCTTATGTACAAGCCCTGTAGAAAGCCCATATGCAACTAATCGCCTGATTTCTCTCTGTATCATGATCCTCATTCTCCCATCCTATAATGTGCAAGGGCCATCCCCAATTTCAACTGCATAAAAATCTGCGCTATAGCCGATTTTAGACAGATATGCTTTTCCAACATTCTCTATGAAGGAATCAATTGCTTCGTCCTTTACCAGACTCACAGTACAGCCACCAAAGCCTGCACCTGTCATACGGGAACCAATCACACCTTCAATCTTCCATGCTTCCTCTACCAGAGTATCAAGTTCAATTCCTGTTACTTCATAATCGTCCTTAAGGGAAACGTGAGAAGCATTCATCAATTGACCAAACTGTGCAATGTCATTTGCCTTAAGCGCCTCTACGGCCTTGATTGTACGCTGGTTCTCATAAACTGCATGCTTTGCCCTTTTTACCCTTACAGGATCCTTGATTGCAGACTTGTACTGTTCAAACTGTTCCTCTGTCAGATCGCCAAGGCTCTTAATATCCACAACCTTCTGTAATTCCTCAAGTGCTGTTTCACATTCACTTCTTCTTTCATTATACTTGGAATCTCCAAGTCCCCTTTTCTTATTGCTGCATGCAATTACAATCTTTGCACCTTCAAGCTTTACCGGTGCATATGTATAAGACAGATCTGCCGTATCTAAAAAGATTGCATGATTTTTCTTTCCCATGGCAATGGCAAACTGATCCATAATACCGCAGTTTACACCATTAAAATTATTTTCAGAGTATTGCCCAATCAATGCCAAATCCTGATTGGTTACTTCAAAACCAAAGAGATCCCTTAAAATATACCCTGTAAGTACCTCTACAGAAGCAGAGGATGATAAACCTGAACCATTGGGAATGTTTCCGTTCAAAAGAATATCCATTCCCCATGGAATCTGAAATCCTCTCTCACCAAATGCCCACATCACTCCCTTAGGATAGTTGGTCCACTCAGCTTCCTTCTCCGGCTTCAAATCATCTATGGAGGATTCCAACACACCCAGCTGCTCGAAATTCATGGAATAGAAACGTAACCTACGATCCTTTCTAACTCTGGCAACTCCATAAGTACCAATTGTAAGTGCACAGGGAAATACATGACCGCCATTGTAGTCTGTATGTTCTCCAATTAGATTAACACGTCCCGGCGCAAAATAAGCTTTTGCACCTTCCGCATCCCCAAATACCTCTTCAAACTTTTTTAAAATGATTTCCTTCATTTGCTACCTCCATTTTGCCATTATGCGAAATATAGTTTCCTTCACCTGCCTATATTATAATGTAGTGTTCCTTTAAATAACTATACTGCTTTGTTAAAAAAAACTGTCAAAATGTTAACTGTTTAATCTGTTTACCTGATTAATAAAATCTTCTATCTGCTTCAGATATTCCTTATTTTTTCTTGTTTCACCTTTCTGCATTTCTTTACGATAAGAAGAAGGCGACATCTTTTTCAACAGCTTAAATGATTTAGTAAAAACAAGTGGATCAGAATATCCGCAGGAAAGTGCAATACTTTCAACCGGAAGCCCCGTGGTCTGCAAAAGCTCTGCCGCCTTGGTAATCCGAAAGGTGGTCAAAAATTGTTGGGGGGACATCCCCATTGCTTTTTTAAAAAGTGTGTAGAGATAACTTCTGTTAATACAAACATAATCTGCTACATCCGTAATCTTAATTGGATTACAGTAATTGCTCATAATGAATTCTACTGCCCGCCTTACATAATAATCAGCTTTATCCATCTCTCCGTGCTCTTCAATATGTGCGCTCTCTGCAATCAGAGACAGAAACAGATATAGCTGCCCGTTTCTTCTAAGATCATTGGCCACCCCAAAAGTATTATGCTCTATCATGTCCATTACAGCCTGTGCAAATTCCTTCTCTTTGTCTGATTTAAAGACCGGCGCCGTGAGAGAAAGACCCATAGATTTAACCAGCTCTTCTGCCATACTTCCATTAAAACCTATCCACACATAAGTCCATGGATTCTGTTCATCAGCCTGATAAAAGGTTAATTCGTCCGGAGGAATGACAAATCCATAGCCCTGCTCTAAAAGATACTCCTTATTACCGATAGAAAACATTCCCTTTCCGCTTAGCACAAAGTGAATCACATAATGAGGCTTGATTGCCGGTCCAAAGCAGTGAAGTGGCTCTGTCTTTGACATTCCACAACAATTGACAAACAGATTTCCTTTTTTTTCGCCGAAAAACTCCAGTTTATATGCCTTCTCCATGCATCAACCCCCTTTAGCGATTTGCCCCCTCTTAACCGCTGCCTATATATCCAGACTTAATTCCTTCGTTTCTGTACTATACTTAAGACTTGCCTTTACCCCTTCTTCTCCGTATTCTGCTACGGGAAGCTCTATTTCATAGGTAGTGCCGTCCGAGTCTGTCAGTTCCAGAATCCAGGGTGTGTTGTCTACATCACGCTGTATCACCAGACCAATCACAGTTTGTCCAGGTGCCAGACTCTCCATCTCTTCTAATATGTTTTTGTGCACTCCTATATCGTCCTTTTCATATAACTTAAGCATATGAAAGGACAATCCGGTATCATTTGCTATGGTCATGGAAATAGGAATCAATACCGCTGCATCTTCCTTGTCTTTAATATCATTAATTGTAGCAAGCTGCTCATTATAGGATGTAATCAACACATCCATAATCTGAATTAATGTGTCTCTCTCCTCATCTGACATTTTTTGCAGATGATAGCCTTCCACCTCATCAATCTGTTCGCGAAGTTTCACTAAAGACTCGTCCAGCGAACTGTCAGAAATTTCTTTATGTGCCTCCACTGCCTGATTATGTATCTCCACCAACTGCGTATATTTGCTTTGGGCTTCTTGAATCTTTTCATCGGATGGACCACATGCTATCAGAGAAATACTTATACAACATACTATTAATAAAGAAATAATTTTTTTAGACATAATAAACCTCAATTTCAAAATAGTTTTACTAATTAAGTATAAAAAAACCTATATAAAAAAGCAAGATGTCTCTATCAGACATCCTGCTCCTATCCTTACGCCTCATCTTCTCAAATTTCTACCAAACAGATATTTCATGTGTAATCAAATATCGTCCTCCCTGCAATTCTTCTATCCCAAGCTCCATTTCACAAGAGGACGCTCCTACCGCATTCATTGCATCTTCCATATATGCCTGCCTATAACTCTCATTTTGATAATTTTGATACCATTCATTCAGTAAATTCTCCCCTTCTATCACATTATAAAAGGTGTATCTTCCTGTTCCATTCCGTATAATCTGTTCATAACAATTCTCATAATATCTCTGTATATCTGTCATAACCTGCTCTTCTGTCATGCCCACATCTTCAAGACTCTTCAGTCTATTATTCTCTGCTGCCTTCTCCAAATCCCGATATGCCTGTCCATTACATGGAGGCAGATACACTGACAATTCCTTACGGATATGATTGCTTGCATAATCAGCATCTGTTTTATTGAAATAGTCATAAGTTCCGCTACCAGTATCATCCCAGGTAGCATCCACATTATAATAACCATCATCCAATGCAACAATATTCCATGCATGACTCTCACCGGCATATCCGGTGCAATAGTAGCAGGGAATACCAAGCTGCTGAAGCAGATACTGAAAAGCCCTCGCATAACCGGCACATACCGTCTGTCCATTTACCAGAGCACTATAGGCGCTTTGATTCATTTCAGCCCCCAAATTATAGGAAATCTTATCAAGTAATGCATCATGCACAAATTTTTCCTTTTCGTAATTACTTGAAAGATTCTGCTCTCCTGCAAGAATCTGATTTGCATTTTCATTAAAATAATATTTTGCACTTTCCAAATTCTGCACTGTACGGTTGAATTTCAAATTGAGTTCCACACATTGTCCACTTCTTGTATACTTACCCGCATATGCCGTTTCCATCCAGAAAAGCTCCGGATGATCATTAACCACAGCAGAAAAAATGTTCTTAAGCTCACCTGCCGTTACCGCTTCCACCGGAGCAAATACAGAATATAGTTCATTGGCATTTGCATAGATTTGACGGTAAAGATACTTTCCTTTTTCATCCAGCATTGCATAATAAGGATAATAAACTGGATCAAAGTCCAGCCCATCACCGGTATATCCATTATCCAGCTGACTCTGTAACTTTCCTGCTGTTTCCTCGTCAATCTGCTCCTGCTCATCTTGTATCTGCTGGTAGCCATTTCTTCCTGATACATTTTCCGGTATTACAATCTCTGATTGATCGGGCGGCAGATAATCAGATACAATATCTTTACCAATTCCTTGGCGATCTGATTCTATATTTCCTTTTTCCTGATCTTCATTTCCTTCAAAATTCAAATCATTTTCTCTATTGTTGTATACTCCTGTATCTACATTTTTATCAATTTCATTTATATCAAATTCGTAATCATTTTCCGAAGCGCTACTTATTTCTGCTTTCATTGTCGGGCTTTGCTCAGGGTAAAGAAATCCTGCAATTGCCTCTCCAATATCCGGTCTAAAGGCGCATACCAAGACAAATCCACAAAACAGTCCCAATAAACCTAATATGAAATACAATATTTTCTTTATGATTTTCATAATACGCCTTCCCTTGCAATCATAACCGCTATTCAAAATATCCATGTACGCATGGAAGATTGTTTTTTACCAATTTCCTTGCCATATTAATTATCATACTCCAGTGGAAACCAAAGTGCAAACTCATCATCACAAATCCCCAATCCACTTTTGAAAAACGGTACTCTCCATAACCGGAAAGTACCGTTCACCTTTTTAATCTATTGAGTTCTTTGTGCAAATTTACTGACAGTAAATATCAATTGCTTTAGCAGTAAATTCAGCGGTTCCTTCTCCACCATAGCTATCAATATTTTCAGTAAATTCTCCACCACTTACATACATCTTTCCAAGTCCAGAGAGAATTTCCTTCGAGCATTTATAATAATGTTCTGATATAAAATCCTGTAATTTCTTTACCTGCAATTGAACTACATTACTTGCAGCATCCTGATCTTTCAACTTTCCAAATTCTGCAAAAATTAACATAAAACTGTTAATTACATCTTTCTGCTGGGCATCCGTCATATTCTTAGACTTTTCTTCATATTCCTGATATTCGGAAGTTTCTCCCCATTGCTCTTTCGCACGTTTTGAATATTCATCAATCTTCTTTGTGTCAAATACTGTAAAATCCATTTTTTTCACTCCTATCGTTTTTATTCCTCGAGCAAAATCAATCAGATTCTCAAGATGCTCCTTCTTCAAGGTCAATAACTCTATCTGTTGATCAAGTGCTTTTGCCCTATCAAAGTTAGGTGCATCAATAATCTCCTTAATTTCCTTCAATGAAAATTCCAATTCCTTAAACAGTAAAATCTGTTGCAACCGTTCCAATGCTGTATCGTCATACAACCTGTATCCAGACTCTGTATATTTGCTTGGCGTTAAGAGTCCAATGGTATCATAATATTGCAGAGTGCGTATACTCACTCCAGTCCGTCTGCTTACTTCCTTTACTGTCATCATTGGCATTTTCTCCTCTCGATAAGTATACTCTAAACTATTACGTAACGTAGGAGTCAATAGTTTTTTACAGAACCGTACGTGCGCCTTTTACGCATACATCTCTTCATAATAACACTTCTGCTATGAAGTAACCTCCTGTCAAGAGTTAATTTAGGAAATCACCACATTTTTTATTTGTTCAAACACTGGATGCATAGACAGGATGCAACAGTCCCCAGCCTATGCATTCAGTGCTTGTGTTGTCCACATGTTCCATGCGAAAATTCCATCCACCCCTGTCTGTTCAGCCGCAATCCAGTAATCTTCCTATTTGATGTTTTTTCATCTTCTCTATAGATTCTCTAAATTTGTGGTAGAAGCAAAGGAACATTAATGCCCCTTATGCTTTTCCCTTTTCTTTTGCTGTTTCAGTTCAAACGTTCGTCGCTCGTCAGCCTCTTTTTGCTCTCGACATCGTAATTTACGTTCCTGTTTGTTCTGCTCCTGTTGCAATTTCAACGCTTGCTGTGATTTCGTGCCAATACCATTTTCCTGCATCTGTTTTTTTGCATCACGCTGTATCCTCTTAGGATTTCTTTTTGTTTCTTTTACAACAGTTGCCACAGACGGACTAAATTGCATACTGTAATAATATTTTAGAATATATTCTTGTACATCATAATCCTTTGGTTCTGCACCGAAAGTTACTTTCGCTACTGAGAGTTTTCCGTCTTCAATCTTCTCAAAGATTCCTACCCAAAATGGGTCTTCAAAAAATACGGTCAGTTTACCACTTACTTTGTCCATGATAATCCCCCATCTCGCACTGTCGTGCTCTCTGCCGCTGCATTCGTCAAGTAATTATGCAAGCAGATTACTTTACTCATTGCCTCGCACAAATTGATGAGCAAAGAATGGACAACCTTCGATTTTATGCATTGAAATACATGTCATAAACGACATAACCCTGTATGCCATCTAACGAACCTTCATATGTCTCCTGACACATCATGCATCGTGGTTCTTCCATTGGCCATCCACTTGTAGCCCATTTCCTTTACCTTCTCAATTCCCATTTTAAGCATAGCGCTTCCTATTCCCTGATGGAAATAATCCGCATGAACTGATACAGGTGCTAGCATAACAATTTCAGAGGTTGGATTTTCATCATGTCCTCCTTCTTTTGTAGGTGATAATGGAAAATGTGAAAACAAAAAGTGTCCTACCACCTCGTTATCTAATTCTGCAACAAAGGATAACTCTGGAATATAATATTTCGAATCTCTGATTTCCTCTACTAATGCAATAATATCGGTTCCATCAGAATACTCTGTTCCTTCTTGAAATGAACGTAAAATTAGAGAAATAATACTCTTATAATCTTTATGTTCTTCTGGACGAATTGTAATCTTCTTATTCATCATACTCATATCCTTTTTTCTACTCTTCCTTCTCTTCATTCACAATAGTCGAACCCGTAAGCCATTCATTTTTATCACATTTTCCTCCTATTCCAGACTATTCCCAACGAAAGGCCTTAACTGAAATCGCTGTGCAAATCAGTGTAATACCCAAAAGCAGCACAACAATTTTCCATACATTTTCTAATTCTACTCCCATAGAAACCGCTTTCATAAGCTTAATTCCCTGTGTCAGCGGCAACACACCCGCAACCTTCTGTAATCCACTTGGAAACAGTTCATACGGAATGGTTGCACCGGATAAAAACAACATAGGAAAATATACAAGAGAAGTAACCGCATTTACCGATTTTATTGTTCTGCACAAACTTGCCATCAATAATCCAATGCTAAACATAGACACCAGCGTCAACAGCCAGGAGCCAATAAATGCCAGAACATTTCCCTGCATTTCATATCTCAGAAATACAACTGAAACCAGTGCCACGGATATAGCAGACAAAAGTGCCGTTACCCCGGCACATAACATATCACTGCCTAAAATCCACAAGGGACTGCATGGTGTAGTAAAAAAATGTTTCAATATTTTCTTATCACGATAGTCAGCAATCGTAAGAGGGAGCCCCATAAATGCTGCTGCACATATACCTACCGCTATCAATGAAGCAAAAGAACTTTCCAGATAAGTAAATCCCTCTCCGGCTTGTTTCTGCCCTGCAATCATATTAATCAATATCATAACTCCTACCGGCATTGCCACACCAAAAAGCAGCATATCACCGGAACGAAGCGCTAATTTCTGTTCAATCAGATATAATTTCAAAAATCGTTTCATCGTGTAACCTCCTCTCCCATATACCAAAGATATGCTTCCTCTAAATTATCATAAGGACTGTTTTCAATTACATTTTTTACCGTCCCTTCCGTAACCTTCTTGCCATCTTTGATCAGAAAAATCCGGTCACACAAGCTTTCTGCTTCTTCCATATAATGTGTAGTCAGAAAAATGGTAGTTCCCTTCTTTTTTAATTCCTTTAAATGTCTCCATACCTCTCTTCTCGCTGCCGTATCCAAACCTGTTGTCAACTCATCCAAAAACACGATTTCCGGTTTATTGATAAGTGCCAATGCAACAGATAATCTTTGTCGTTCTCCTCCAGACATCTTGTTTACCTGTGCCTTTTCAAACTTTTCCAATGAGAAAAACTGCAATAACCTATGGTAATCCTCCGGTTTCTCATATAAAGCTGACATTTCTTTACAAAGTTCATCCACTCGAATATTGTTTTGATAGGTAATTGCGAAACTCGCGAAGCTCGTTCGCAATCTTGAATCAAAATAAGGA
>CAMBLS010000011.1 GCA_945868485.1 uncultured Lachnospiraceae bacterium
ATTTGGAAAGTGTAGGATTAGCTATGCACGTTCTGGCGGATACCTGGGCACATGCCTATTTCGCGGGCACACCGTCTCAGGTGATCAATAATACAGATTTTGAGTTTTATGAAGTGATGAGCGAAGATAAGGATTCATGTTCTGAAAGACATGTCAGGTTTCATCATAATCCTGTGGGTACTGACAATCTGGAAAAGGGAATCTACATCAATAGCGTGAATGATGGCAGTGAAAATTCAGTTATGAATCTTGGGCATGGACGTGCGGGACATTTGCCTGATTATAGTTTTATACATTACAAATATCAGCCTGCCTGGGGAAATTATGATGTGGTTGATAAGAATAACCCCGAAGAGTATAAAAAGGCATTTTGTCAAATGATATATGCAATGAAATATCTTCGAGGAGAAGTTGAAACATTTGAAAAGGTAACTTATGATTTTGATGCGATCTCTTCATGGGAAGATCGAATTGATACGATATTAAGGAAACGCCAGCTTATTGCTTCCGAGGATTGGAAAGAATTTGGAGAAGAATTATCCGGATGTGAAATGATTCCTTTTGATATCCATAAGTATCAGAATGAGTATTGTAATGTTTCGCAGGAGTCCAAAGACAATACTTCTTTCGGAAGATTTATTATTGCAGCAATGCGTCAGAAAAGTATGGTAACAAATGCTATTTTTGAATCCGGAAATATGCTTGCCGGTTTTTCCGTTGATTATTGGAAAAAAGGCTTCAAAGGTATTAAGGATTTCAAGATAATGGCACAAAATTTGAGAAACGAATGAAAAGAGAGATTGTAGATGAGTAAATTCAGTAGGATAAAGAATATCATAATTGGAATAGTAGTCATTGTTATGAGTGTTTTGATGCTTGCGTTTCCAAGTACAGGATATTATATGGTAACTATAATACTTGGAGTAGTTTTACTAATAAATGGAATAAAACAGTTCATTTATTTCTTTAGCATGGGAATCCATATGATTGGTGGGAAAATGATTCTTTATCGGGCACTGATAACCATGGACCTGAGCTTTTTTATTCTATCGATCAAAGGAATAGGTCAAAGATATATAATGGTCTATTTCATTATTTACTATTTTTTTGCCGGCATTATTATTATTTTTAGAGCTTATGAATCACGTAAAGTAGAAGCCGGATTTTGGAAGTGGAAGCTTCTAAATGGAATCATAAAAGTGACTGTAGCAATTATGTGTATCATTTGTAATAATTCAGAAGATGTTATGCTATACCTGATGTGCTTTGGATTAATTATTTCAGCAGTAACGAGAATAGGAATGGCGTTAAAAAAGACGGCAATTATTTACATACAATAAGCTTGAGAATGTTGCGATGATTTAGAGAAAGCTGCTTTAAAAGTGGGATTTCACGAACTGCCGGGGAGTAATTCCTTTATATTTATGGAAGGTTCTGATAAAGTAACTTTCGTCATTAAAACCACAGGAAATTGCAACTTCCTTGATGGGAATATCCTTGGTAGACAACATCTCACAGGCGCATTCAATTCGATAATAATTTAGATAATCAATTGGGGTACGTTCTGTCATGCTGCGAAAGTAACGACAAAAATATTTGGGATTCATACCTGCAATTCGGGACAGATTTTCCAGACTGATATTATTTTGGTAATTGTCGGATATGTAGGCAAGAACACTTTTAACAGAAGCAAGGCGTTCGGAAGAAACGTTGTCCTGTTGCTTTTCTTCATACAGATGCTCGTTGATTATGGTTCCCAGTAAATGGTATAAGTATCCCTGCACCATAAATTCATATCCAGTCTTCTTGCTGGAAAGTGCGTTGCATAACTGCTCCACGATAGGCAGAATCGTGTCGTTTTTTTCGGATAACCAGGTGTTAACTGTAATTTTCTGGTCGATAATATCACGGATAATTCTGGAGCAGGCATGGTTGTCCTTTAACAGAATCTGTAAATCAAAAACAACACACTCATAAACACAGTCATAGGGAGTCCCGCCATGAAACATTCCGCTGGTGATAAAAATAACATCGCCGGGTTGATAAACCTTACTGACCTTTTCCAGATTCAGATTGAAGGTTCCGGATATGATGCGGATTAGTTCATATTGGGTATGCCAATGATACTGCATTTCATATCTGGGGCTGTGAGGAGTTTGATGATAAAATGCAATCGGAAAGTTGAATGTGCCATGAGGAGTTTTTTCCTGATAATCGATGTACTTCATTAAAATAGTTCCTTGTCCTTTAAAAAAGTGAATATTGTACTACTTTTTTATAGTATAACACTTTTGTTTTTCATTCGCAAATATTATAATTATGGCTATACAATAACGTCGATGGGCGAAACGAAAATAATTATATAAAGGAGGACTTAACATGGCAGAAAGCAGATTAATCGGCGGATATCCGGTAATTGGTATCAGGCCAACAATTGATGGACGTAGAGGACCTTTGAAGGTACGTGAAGGTCTGGAAGAACAGACAATGGGTATGGCGAAAGCAGCAGCCAAATTATTTGAAGAAAATATCAAATATTCAAATGGTGAACCTGTAAAGGTGGTTATTGCTGATACCACAATCGGACGTGTTGCTGAGGCAGCAGCATGTGAAGAGAAGTTCAGAAGAGAAGGAGTTGCAATTACTCTGACAGTTACACCTTGCTGGTGCTACGGTTCTGAAACAATGGATATGGATCCTACAACAATCAAAGGTGTTTGGGGATTAAATGCTACAGAAAGACCGGGAGCTGTATATTTAGCATCTGTTCTTGCAACACATGCACAGAAGGGCCTTCCTGCTTTTGGAATTTATGGTCATGATGTTGTGGATGCTGACGATTCCACAATTGGAGAAGATATTAAAGAAAAATTATTAAGATTTGCTCGTGCAGCTGTTGCAGCGGCAACAATGAGAGGTAAATCCTACTTACAGATTGGTTCCATCATTGATTCAGATTTCATGGAATCCTATTTAGGAATGAGAGTAGAATCTGTTGATGAGGTAGAAATTATCCGTCGTATGACAGAGGGTATCTACGATGAAGCTGAATTCCAGAAAGCTCTTGCATGGGCAAAGGAAAAATGCATCATCGGTTTCGATAAGAACCCTGATTTCGTTAGAAAGAGTGATGAAGTAAAAGACGAGCAGTTTGAATTTGTAGTTAAGATGGCAGTCATCATCAAAGACCTGATGAATGGCAATAAGAATCTTCCTGAAGGACGTGAGGAAGAGGCTGTTGGACACAATGCTATCGCTGCTGGTTTCCAGGGACAGAGACAGTGGACAGATTTCTATCCCAATGGTGACTTCGCAGAAGCAATCTTAAATACATCCTTTGACTGGAATGGAGCAAGAGAGCCTTATATCCTTGCTACAGAAAACGATGTTCTTAATGGTCTGGGCATGCTGTTCATGAAACTGTTGACAAACAGAGCACAGATGTTTGCAGATGTTCGTACATATTGGAGCGGAGAGGCTATCAAGAGAGTGACAGGATATGAAATTGAAGGTGTTGCAAAAGATGCTGATGGTATTATCCATCTGATCAACTCCGGTGCATGCTGTCTGGATGCTAATGCAGAAGCAAAGGATGCTGATGGCAATGCAGTTATGAAGCCTTGGTATGAGGTAACCAAAGAAGATCAGGATGCTATTATGGCAGCTACTACTTGGAATGCTGCTGACAACGGATACTTCCGTGGCGGCGGATTCTCTTCCAGATTTGAAACCACAGCTACCATGCCTGCTACTATGATTCGTCTGAATCTGGTTAAGGGCTTAGGTCCTGTTTTACAGATTGCAGAAGGATGGACAGTAGGACTTCCTAAAGATGTTTCTGATGCACTTTGGAAGAGAACAGACTATACATGGCCATGTACATGGTTTGCACCAAGATGTGATGGCAAAGAAGGTTCTGCATTTAAGACTGCATATGAAGTAATGAATAACTGGGGAGCTAACCACGGTGCAATTTCTTACGGACATATCGGTGCTGACCTGATTACACTTTGCTCTATTTTAAGAATTCCTGTATGTATGCATAACGTTCCTGATAAGGATATCTTCAGACCTAAGGCATGGGATTCATTCGGAATGGACAAAGAGGGTGCTGACTTCAGAGCATGTGCAACCTATGGTCCTATGTACAAATAGTAGGAAAGTTAAATTGATATTTTGAAGTAAAGGATAAATGAAAAGTCGGGAATCATAAACCGATTCCCGACTTTTTTGACCCTAAAAAATGCTTTTGAATTATTCGGGTTTTGGACTGGACACATCCGGATGGAAGAATTGGTATTGAACAGCTTCATTAACACCTGTTGACATGACACCAATCAAAATGTTACCATCTTCCAGATACCATACTTCACCCATGGCGGTTCCCATGTTGGAATCAAATCCGCTTTTGCCATATAAACGATTGGTTTCATTGCGGAGAGTGTCGTAAACGGACTGCATGTCTTCGTCTGATTCGGGAATGTATAACCAGGCCATGCTCATGAGCTTATCTTGGTCATCGAACATGTATTTAACGGTTCCATTCATTCCGTTATACTCTTTTTCGTAGGTATAGGTTGTTCCATAATATATGGAAGTGTATGAATCAATTGGTTCTCCTTCCAGAGCCTGAACATCCTCCGGCGTATTTTCCCAGGTGATTTCTGTAAAAGGACATTCCACCTTTTTGGCAGAACAGCCGCAAATGGTGAAAAGACATACTACGAAAACTAAGATTAGACAGCATGATTTTTGCAAGTTTTTCATAATAACCTCCATGACATAGTTTTTAATAATTGTTTTCATTATCGGTTATTGTACAATAAGTCTCAGAAAATGAAAACAATAAAAATGCAAAAAAGAAGTTTTTATGCAAAACTTTTGTGCAAAAATACGCAAAAATTGTAGTTTTTTGTAGCATAAGTTTGAAAATAACCGGTGGTTTCCTTGACGCGGGAAAGAGTTAATTGTATAATACGAATAGTAATTATAAAGTGGGACGGGTCACTTTTTTATGTAATCAACTATGGAGGTAAAGTAAAGGTGGAAAAAATTAAGCAAAACGCGTTTGTGAAAAAGGCGGGGTTCAATAGGATTATCCTGGTTGGTGTAATGCTGTTAATGTATCTGGCATTTGGTGCTTTAACCAAGGGTAATTTCTTTGGAATGTCACGTATTTTGAACATTATGAACTATGTATACTTCTTAGGTTTCCTTTCTTTAGGAGTAACATTTGTTATTGCAACAGGCGGTATTGATTTCTCAATCGGACCTGTAATGTTCTGTTGTGCTCTGGTATCCGGCTACAGTTTCCTGACGCATGGTGTGCCGATGGCAGTTGCATTGGTATTGAGCGTTGTAATTGGTCTTTTATTTGGTATTTTTAACGGATATTTGGTAGCATACTGGAAGGTACCGCCCTTTATTGTTTCTATGGCGAGTATGAATATTGCAAAAGGTATTGCAGCTGTATTTACGAAAACACAGTCTGTAAGCTGGCCGCAGTCTTCTGATCCTAATGGATGGTACAGAAACTTTGTTAAAATGGGAAATATCCCTACCGGTCTTATTATTTTCCTGGTTGCAGCAATTATCTGCGGAATTATTTTGAACAAGACCAAGGCTGGTCGTTATATCCTCTGCCTTGGAAGTAACAAGGAAGCGGTAAGGCTTTCAGGTGTAGATGTTAAGAAGTGGGAAATGTTAGCATATGTTATCTGCGGTATTTTGGTAGGTATTGCTGCTATTTTCTTTGTAGGCGCTTATACAACAGTACAGCCTGGCTATGGTGATCAGTATAATAATGAAGCGATTGCCGGCTGTGTAATGGGTGGTACATCCATGGCTGGTGGTCTTGCATCGATTGGCGGTACTGTAATTGGTGTACTTATTATTTCATTGTTGCAGCAGGGTATTCTTGCTCTTGGCTTCTCGAAAGACTATCAGTTCATAATTACAGGATTTATTGTTATTGCAGCTGTTTATGCAGACGTATCTGCAAGGCGTAGAAAGAATTAGTGATAGTACTAAGAAAGGACAGGTAAGGATATGGGTGAAGTTATTTTAACAATGAAAGGTATTGACAAATCTTTTCCCGGTGTTCACGCATTGGATCATGTAGATCTGGAAGTGAGAAAAGGTGAAGTACTTGCGCTGATGGGAGAAAATGGTGCAGGTAAGTCTACTCTTATGAAGGTATTAACAGGTATCTACAAAAAAGATTCTGGTACTATTACATATGAAGGAAAAGAAGTCGAGTTTAAGAATACAAGAGAAGCGCAGGATGCTGGTGTTGTAATCGTGCACCAGGAATTAAATATGTTAGGCCATCTGACAGTAGCGCAGAACCTGTTCATCGGTAGAGAGTTCAAAAAGGGAATCACAATCGATGATAAGAAGATGAATGAAGAAGCAAAGAAGCTTTTTGAAAAATTAAACGTTGATATTGATCCGACAGAAAAAATGTCAAACCTGACAGTCGGTAAACAGCAGATGTGTGAAATTGCTAAAGCAGTTTCCTTCGATGCTAAGGTTATCATTTTTGACGAGCCTTCAGCAGCTCTTACAGAAGCAGAAATTGAAGAAATGTTCAAGATCATCAGAGATCTGAAGAAAAAAGACATTGCAATGGTATACATTTCACACCGTATGGATGAAATCAAGGTAATTACAGACCGCGTTACTGTAATGCGTGATGGTACATATGTTGGTACATTAATTACAAAAGACTGTACAAAAGAAGATATCATCAACATGATGGTTGGTCGTGTTATCTACGAAGATCCCAAGACACACAGTGCTGTGCCTGCAGATGCTCCTGTAGTATTGAAGGTGGAAAACCTGAATGCAGGTAAAATGGTACAGAATGTCAGCTTCGAACTTCACAAGGGTGAAATCCTTGGTTTCTCTGGATTGATGGGGGCTGGACGTACAGAAACAGCAAGAGCGCTGTTTGGTGCTGACCCGAAGGAAAGCGGAGATATCTACATAAATGGTGAAAAGGTTACAATTAATAGTCCTGAAGATGCTGTTAAATATGGTATCGGTTATCTTTCAGAAGATAGAAAGAGATATGGTATTGTAGTTCAGAAGACAGTTGCTGAAAATACCACAATGGCATGTCTGTACAACTTTATGAAGGGTATCTTTATTGATAAGAAGAAAGAAGAAAAAGTTGCTCAGGATTATGTAGATGCACTTGCAACAAAGACTCCTGGTGTAGATCAGTTGGTAGTAAATCTTTCAGGTGGTAATCAGCAGAAGGTCGTTATTGCAAAATGGCTGGCACGTAACTGTGATATCTTGATTTTCGACGAGCCCACAAGAGGTATTGACGTTGGAGCAAAGAACGAGATTTATAAACTGATGAACAAGTTGGCAGCAGAAGGAAAATCCATCATCATGATTTCTTCTGAAATGACAGAAATCTTACGTATGAGCGATCGTATTGTGATTATGTGCGAAGGTAAGAAGACTGGTGAAATTGATATAGCTGAAGCAACTCAGGAAAATATCATGAATCTTGCAACAAGAGAGATTAATTAGGAGGAGAAAGAAGATGGCAAAGAAAAAACCTTTTGGTAAATTGAATGGACGTGAAGCCATGGTAGTTGGCATCATCATTTTGATGATTATACTCTTCAGTCTTCTCAGTCCCACTTTCAGAACATATTCCACATTTGTAAGTGTTTTGGATATGGCATATTACATTGCTCTTATGGCAATTGGTGTTACATTCCCGCTGATTACAGGCGGAGTTGACCTTTCAATTGGTACTGGTCTGATTTGTTATTCCTTGTTTGGTGGATACTTAATCGTACATAAGGATATGCCTGTAGTAGTTGCTTTGTTGGCATGTATGGTTCTTAGTATTATCATTGGTACATTAAATGGTTTTCTGATTGCATTTATGGAGCTGCCTCCATTCCTTGCAACACTTTGTACCTGCATGATTACCAGAGGACTTGGTTCTCTTCTTAGTGGTGGATTTGGTGTTTCATGGCCTTCAGCACTGGAGGAAGCAGGCTGGTTTAGAAAAATCTTCCGTTTTACTTCCGCAAATGGACGAGTAATACCTATAGGTATTGTTGTTGTGGTAGTATTGGTTCTTCTTATGAACTTTATATTGAATCACACAAAGGTTGGACGTTATACAATTGCAATCGGAAGTAATAAAGAAGCAACCAGATTGTCTGGTGTTAATGTTAAATTTTATCATGTGTTTGCATATGTGATTTCCGGTTTCTTTGCAGGTCTTGCAGCAATTGCTTATTCTGCAACATACGTAACCATTTATCCTGGTTCCGGTGCCGGTTTCGAATTGGATGCTATTGGTGGAGCTATCGTAGGTGGTGTATCTGCCAGCGGTGGAGTTGGTACCATCGTAGGTGCATTCCTTGGTGTTATTGTTATCACACTTATGAAGGTAGGTTTGCCATTTATTGGATTACAGGCAAACTGGCAGCAAATTTTTACAGGATTAGTTTTAATTGGTGCTGTATTAATTGATGTGGTAAAAAAGAAAAAATAGTGTTATAATAGTTTTTGCGATATGATGTCATATGACTTCATATAGATTTTAAACCCAAAAAGGAGGAAAACAAAAAATGAAAAAGAGAATTTTAGCTATCGTACTTAGTACAGTAATGGCACTCTCTATGGTAGCATGTGGTTCTGCAGACAAGGCAGCAACTACAGAACCAGCAGCAACAGAAGAAGCACCCGCAGCAGAAGCTGCAGCAGAAGAAGCACCCGCAGCAGAAGCTGCAGGAGAAGCTTATCACTTTGAGGTAATCGTTAAGAGCTTCCAGTCTACATACTGGCAGGCAGCTGTTCAGGGTATTGAACAGGCTTGTGCAGAATTAGGCGTAACAGCAAACTCCAATGGTCCTGCAAACGAATCTGATATTGCAGACCAGGTACAGATGATCGACAATGCTATTGAACAGAAACCTGACGGAATCGGTTTAGCAGCTTGCGATACAAACTCTGTTCTTGACTCTCTTGCAAAAGCATTAGAAGCAGGTATCCCTGTAGTATGTTTCGATACAGGTGTTGCAGATGCTCCTGAAGGATCTGTATACGCTACAGTAGCTACAGACAACACAGCAGCTGGTGCATGCGCAGCTGAAAACATGTTCCCTGTTATTGAAGAAGTTGTTAAGGCAGCTACAGCAGACGCTCCTGTAAGAATTGGTGAAGTTAACCAGGATGCTACAGCTCTTAACATTCAGCAGCGTGGTCTTGGTTTCATCAACAAAATGATTGAACTTTGTACAGCAGCTGGCAAATCTGTTGCAGTTGTAGGTAACGAATTCTATGTAAATGCATGTGACAATGCAGGTGATGAAGCTACAGCAGAAGTTATTATCGAAGTTGGTGTTCCTGCTCAGACAACTGTTGACTTAGCAGCTACAGAAGCTAACAAGATTATGTCTAAAGATGACACAATCGCTATCTTTGGTTCTAACCAGACAACAGCTGAAGGTGTTATCACAGCTAACGCTACATTAAACAAATTATCTACAGATCCTGCAACAGGTATCGTAGCAGCTGGTTTCGATGCTGGTACACCTCAGAAGGCAGCTATCAATGCTGGTCAGTTAATCGGTTCTGTAACACAGTCTCCTCTGATTATGGGATACAAATGTATCTACAAATTAGTTGATATCTGTGATGTAAAAGAAGTATCCGACATTCCTATGTATGGTTACTGGTACAATGCTGAAAACATGGATGCAGCTGACATCGCTCCTAACCTTTACGACTAATTTGTATCTTTGATACATTTTTCGTAAATATGTAAAATTTAGGGACCGGATTTATCCGGTCCCTTTTTATATCATTTTTGAACATAATTTTTACAGACACTTTTTTTATGTTAAAAATTGTATTATAATAAGAATAATAAATTTTATATTGGGAGGTACATACAATGTTAAAAGGAATTCCTAAAATTCTTTCACCGGAATTGTTAAAAGTATTAGCGGAGATGGGGCACAGCGATAGGTTGGTTATATCTGATGGCAACTTTCCAGCAGAATCTATGGGTAAGGATGCAATCGTGATCCGTTGTGACGGACATGGTGTGCCGGAAATTTTAGATGCGATTTTGCAAGTATTTCCATTGGATACTTATGTAGAAAAACCTGTGAATTTGATGGAAGTTATGCCTGGCGATAATGTGGAAACACCAATTTGGGATACCTACAAGGAAATTATTGCAAAATATGATGACAGAGGTGCAGACGCTGTGGGCAATATTGAGCGTTTTGCATTTTATGATGAAGCAAAAAAAGTATATGCAATCATTGCTACAGGCGAAACAGCACTTTATGCAAATGTAATGTTACAGAAGGGTGTAGTAGTTGATTAGATTAGGGAAAGAAGAATGTCCTTTTCAGGACATTCTTCTTATGAGACAAAAGCTGTATAGGCGGCAGAAGGCGAGGAAGCGTATATATGTTATATCAGGTTGAAACCATGTTTGATGATGTGGACAAGAAGGTAAAGAAACTAAAGAAGAATCAGTATGAAGCAAACATGGAAGCCTTTTTGGAACAGAATGATATGTATTTTGCGGAAATGGAAGCCTATTTGAATAAAGGGAATCCTGAAACAGCGGCAAAAGAAATTTCAAAGACTTTTGTGGAAGCTGTTAAGAATAGATTTGAGGTAAAAGGAAAAATCAAAGGCTATGTTCAGGTGGACCTTAATTTCTTCATGATTTATTATGTATTTCCGGCAATTCTGAAAAGAGAAAATGAGCATTCAAAACTGCTTGCAGATACCCTGTGTGAAACATGGGGAAATACCTTTAAGAATAGTAAAATCGGTTATACAGACTATGACACATTATATAATTCTTTTAATGAAAAAATATTTGGAATTTTTGGAAGGAAATGAGGACAGTTATGGGTAAGTATTTTTTGGCGATTGATATTGGAGCTTCCAGCGGAAGACACATTTTGGGAAGCTATCAGGACGGTAAAATTGTGTTGGAGGAAATATATCGTTTCTGGAATGGAATGGACAATGTAGATGGAACACTATGCTGGAATGTAGACAGACTGTTTAATGAAATAATTGCAGGTATGAAGAAGTGTAAGGAAATTGGCAAGGTTCCAGTCAGTGTTGGTATTGATACATGGGGTGTGGATTTTGTCCTTTTAGATAAAGAGGATAAGATTGTTGGACAGACAGTCGGTTATCGTGACCACAGAACAGAAGGAATGGATGAAGAGGTATATAAGATTATCTCTGAAGATGATCTTTATGCCAGAACAGGTATCCAGAAGGCTATTTACAATACGATTTATCAGTTGATGGCTGTTAAGAAATTACATCCTGAATGTTTGGAAAAAGCTGCTGCAATGCTTATGATCCCCGATTACTTCCACTTTAAATTAAGTGGAAAAAAGGTACAGGAATATTCAGAGGCAACAACAACGCAGTTAATCAGCCCTGCAACTAAGGATTGGGATTACGAATTGATTGATATGCTGGGATTCCCTAAAGATATTTTTCAGAAGGTATATATGCCCGGAACAACAATTGGAAATCTGACAGATGAAGTAAAAGAATTGGTTGGATATGACTGTCAGGTAGTATTACCTCCAACACATGATACTGCATCTGCTGTTATGGCGATACCTACGAATGCAGAGAACACCTGCTATATCAGTTCAGGTACCTGGTCTTTGATGGGCGTGGAGATGGCAGAGGCAAATTGTTCACCTAAGAGCAAGGAGGCAAACTTCACAAATGAAGGCGGATATGGTGGAAAGATTACCTATCTTGCAAATATTATGGGACTTTGGATGATTCAGTCAGTGCGTAACCAGCTGGCACCTGATATGTCTTATGGTGAGCTTTGCGAACAGGCATCTCATGAAACAATCAAGACAGTAGTGGATTGCCAGGATTCCAGTTTCCTTTCTCCGGATGATATGGTTGAAGCTGTAAAAGAATATTGCAGGAAAACCAATCAAGAGGTTCCCGAAACATTACCGGCATTGGCAAGTGTCATATACAATTCACTGGCAAAGTGTTATGCTGAAAAGCTGGAAGAGATCCAGAAGATTACAGGTGTAAAATATGATAAGATTAATATCATTGGTGGCGGTTCCAATGCAGTATATTTGAATGAATTAACTGCTAAATATACCAAGGCTGCCGTACATGCAGGTCCTGGTGAGGCAACGGCTATTGGAAATATTTTGGCACAGATGTTAGAAGAAGGTACTTTTGCCGATTTGAAGGAAGCAAGAGAATGTGTTGCAGACTCCTTTGAAATTCAGATTTATTAAGAAGATTTGGACTTTTGTATACTACACATAGGAGGGCATGGTAGGAAAAATGATAAACTGTAAAACAAAAACAATCTGTTTTACAAATAATAAGGGTGGAAGCGGTAAATCGACATCTTGTGCAAATTTGGCTTATGAATTATCTTTGGCTGGCAAAAAAGTACTTTTGATTGACGGTGATATGCAGCTGAATCTTTCCCTTTCATTTTTTGATGAAGAAAGAGTACTGGATATGGCAGAACAGGAAAATAATCTTTATTATGCCATTCGTGGGAAGAAGGACTTGAAGGATTATATTGTTAATACGCCTTATGATAATTTAGATTTAATTCCGTCCTCTACTCTTATGAGCCAGATTGAATATGAACTCTTTACTATGTTACAGAGAGAATATGTTCTCAAAAAATGCTTAAAAAGCATCTATGAATCTGCAGCTTATGATTATATTCTGATTGATGCGCCACCTACATTGGGAACATGGGTAATTAATATTTTGTGCACGTCAGATTATGTGATTGTACCGGTGGAAGCATCTCCGTGGGGATTGTTCGGACTTGCTAATATGTTTGACTTCCTGAATGGGATGAACGAAATGACAGAAGCAAAAATCATGGGTGTCCTTATTACTAAGGTCGATGAAAGAAAGAATTACTATAAGCAGACCAGAGAAATTCTTGAGAGCTATGAAAATATTCATGTTTTTAATTCTTTTATCCATGTTGATTCTTCTATTGAGTGGGCGCAGGATAGCTCGGTTCCCGTAGCGGTGTACAAAAAGAATACTCGAAGTACAAAAGAATTTCATGAATTAGCCAGGGAGGTAATGAATTATGGCAGTAGGTAAAGGCAGTATGGCAAGAGCTTCTAAGGCGGCCACGAAGACAACGGTTGCAAAAGAAACAAAAGCAACAGTAAAGAATACCACAGCACCAAAGAAAACAGCAAGTAAAGCAGCTGTAAAGGCTTCCGCAAAAGCGAACTCAGGGGTTGCCTCCAGTGCTGTAATCTCCGGAACATCCGAAGAGGTTCTGAAAACGATTGTGTACCAGCAGAGTGCACAGGTATTAGACAGAGAACCGGAAATGAATGAAATTTTCGGAGTAGGAGAAGCAATGCCGATTTATTTCTTCTAAGGGATAAATCGAAAGAGTCATTGAGCTGTAAATTAAGACGGGCTGTTACAAAATATTATGTTGATGCTTGGCAAAAACTTATATTTTGTAGCAGCTCTTTTAAAAATGATTGTTTATAAGGAAAGAATTCTTTGTATCTCCTCTGGGTATGAGTTAAGAATCAGGTGTGGTGGGAAATTGCATTCATCTAATAAAGGGTAGATGTACTGCATATTTCCTACATTTTTTTTGCCGTGGCTGTCACTGGATAATAGGACAGGCAATTCAATTTCTTTACATATATTTAAAATTTTTCTGCAGTTTTCCGGACCATTGACCCGGTAGGCATCGGGCATTAAAGAGCCGTTATTGATTTCGGGGTAGACACCTTTTTCTTTTGCAACATTTAGCAGACGTTCAAAATTTACTGGAAACCGGGCATCGTCAATATGACCTAGGAATTTAACCTTAGGATGATTCATAGCAAGAGTATAGGTATCTGTAAGGTCGTGATAAAAATTAGGCGTAAGTGTGGGAGGGTGAATGCTGATAATAGCATAATCCAATGAAGACAAAACCTCATCTTCCAGGTCGACATCTCCCGATGTATTGATAATATTTAACTCAACTCCATACAACAGGCTTACATGAAAGCGTTTGCGGTTAGCCAGCTTAAGACTGCGGAAGTAAGATGCTTTTACCGAACCGGAAGTGGCGGGACCGTGTTCAGATATTCCCAAAATCTGTAATCCGGCATTGGCGGCAGTTCTGGCAATATCGTTAATAGTGTCTGTTGATCCATGTCCGCTGCTAATACTGTGAGTATGCAGGTCTACAAGAACAGGATAAAGATTTTGATAAAGTGAAGAAGTAACTGTAGTTGACATAATATCCCTCTTTTTGTATAAAATTACCATAAAAATAGATTTTCTTTTGACTTAATTGTAATTTTGTTCTATAAAATTGAAAAAAAGTAATTATTTTATATTTATTATATCCTATAAATGTGGATTTTCCAATCCTTATTTTGCAAAAAACAAAGGTAATACAACAGAAACCAACAAAAATGATATTGAAAACCACACAAAACATAAATATATGCAAAATTTCTAAGGAAAAGATAAAAATAAAATGTTGTTTTGTGTTGACTTTGTAGAAGAAACATAATATAATCAATCTATCGGAATAGATAACATTGTCCCTTTTGGGACAAGAGAGGAAAAAGCATGGAAAACAAGCAAAGGATCATACAGGAATTAGTTCCTGGTAAACAGATTACTTTGGCGCACATCATTGCCAACCCGGATCAGGTGCTTTATCAGAAGCTGGGGTTGAATCCCACTGTGGAATATTCCAAATCGGCTATCGGCGTCTTGACTGTAAGTCCGGCGGAAACTGCAATCATTATGGCGGATATCGGTATTAAGTCTGCGGGCGTGGAACTTGGGTTTGTAGATCGTTTTTCTGGTTCTGTTATTGTGACAGGTACAGTATCGGAAGTAGAATCATCGATTCAGGCCATACTGCAATACGTGGAGAATACGTTGGGATATACGGTGACGCCCATTACCAGAACGTAAACGGCCAGACATGAAGAAGATTATTTTAATGGGTCGCAGTGAGGCAGGAAAAACAACCTTAACACAGGCGCTTAGAGGTGAAAAGATTACATATAAAAAGACACAATATATTAATCGCTACGATGTAATCATAGATACGCCGGGTGAGTATCTTCAAACTGGAAGGTTGGGCAGAGCTTTAGCGTTATATTCTTACGAAGCGGATGTAGTAGGTCTGCTGGCATCGTCTACAGAACCGTTTTCCTTATATCCACCTAATATCACCTGTATGGTGAACAGGGATGTAATAGGAATTGTAACGAAGATTGATGAAGCCTGCGGAGATGCAGCATTGGCTGCCAGATGGCTTGAGAATGCAGGATGTAAAAAGATTTTCTATGTAAATTCCAAAACCGGTGAAGGAGTATCCGATATTCTGGAATACCTTCGAGAACCGGGAGATGTATTGCCTTGGGAGGCTCAAGGTAGGTAACTATTGTATGTTATTTTATATGGTGCATATAAAGTAATAAAAAAACAAAAAAGGAGAACAAAAATGGCACTGAACGAATACGAAATCAAAAAAATGATATGTGACGTAGGTAAGAGAATCTATGATCGCAACATGGTAGCAGCAAATGATGGTAACATTTCTGTTAAAATCAGCGATAATGAATTCTTATGCACACCAACAGGTGTTTCCAAAGGATTTATGACTCCTGAGTATATCTGCAAGGTAGATGCACAGGGTAATGTTATCCAGGCTAACAAAGGTTTCAAACCATCTTCTGAAATCAAAATGCATATGAGAGTATATGCTAAGAGACCAGACGTAGGAGCAGTAGTTCATGCACATCCTACATTTGCAACAAGCTTTGCAATTGCTGGTATTCCTTTGACACAGCCTATTATGCCGGAAGCTGTTATCGCATTAGGTTGCGTTCCTATTGCACCTTATGGAACACCTTCCACAATGGAAATCCCGGATGCAGTGGAGCCATATTTAGAGCACTTTGATGCAGTATTATTAGAGAGCCATGGTGCATTAACATGGTCTACAGACCTTATGGCTGCTTACATGAAGATGGAATCTGTTGAATTCTACGCTGAATTATTGTACAAAGCAAAACAGCTTGGTGGACCCAAGGAATTCGATAAAGAGCAGATTGCTAAATTATATGAAATCAGAAGAAAGATGGGACTTCCGGGACGTCATCCCGCAAATCTCTGCCAGAACAAGGGCAAAGAAAACTGCCATAATTGTGGCGGCGGCTGCAGCTCTCAGAGCAAGGCAGATGACAGTCAGGAACTGGTAGCAGCTATTACCAAAAAAGTATTAGAATCCTTAGGCAAATAAGCATATGAACAAGAATAAGCTGGAAATGATCGTTAACAATATTGTCGGCGATGCCATCGTAAAAGAGGTTATGTCCTTAAAACTGGCAGTAAAGTTAATTGAAGCTGTAGAGGACAAGGCCAAAGAGATGGGACTTGCTGTAGTTGTAGCGGTTTCTGATGCATCAGGAAGACCAATAGCAGTCCATTGCATGGACGGTGCCTATCATGGAAGCTTTGATGTAGCAGTAAATAAGACCTACACTTCCACAGCGTTCCAGATGTCGACAGCAAAGCTGTCCAGACTTTGCCAGCCGGGACAGGAACTGTACGGATTGCAGTTCGGGAATAATGGCAAAGTCATGATATTAGGGGGCGGAGAGCCATTGATGGTAGGAAAGACCATGATTGGTGCGTTAGGAGTATCCGGTGCCAGTGCACAGGAGGACACCGATCTGGCGGCTTATGGTGCATCCGCGTTGAAGGAGGTAATAAAGTGTCTGTAGATGAACGCATGGTACATGACATTGTACAAAAGGTCATGGCAAATATGCAGATATCCGGAACTGTATCCGGGATGCATGGTGTGTTTAAGGACATGAATGATGCGATTAATGCTTCCATCGAAGCTCAGAAAAAGGTTCGCAACATGACCTTAGACCAGAGAGAACAAATCATTTCACTGATTCGTAAGAAAACACATGAAAATGCTGAAATGCTGGCTAACATGGGTGTAAATGAAACAGGAATGGGTAAAGTAGGAGACAAAATTCTGAAACATCACCTTACTGCAGATAAAACACCTGGTACAGAAGATATCAGCACAGTTGCATGGTCTGGAGACAGAGGTCTTACATTAGTAGAAATGGGACCATTCGGAGTTATTGGTGCTATTACACCGGCAACCAATCCATCCGAAACAGTAATTTGTAATAGCATTGGTATGATAGCAGGTGGTAATACTGTGGTATTCAACCCTCATCCAAATGCAAAGAAAACAACAATATTTACCATTAATATGATTAATGAAGCTTCTATTGAGGCCGGCGGTCCTGACAACATTGCAGTAACCGTTGAAGTTCCTACGATGGAAACAAGTGCTATCATGATGAAGCATCCGGCTATTCATTTGCTGGTAGCTACCGGCGGACCGGGAGTTGTAACAGCGGTTCTGTCTTCAGGAAAGAGAGCAATTGGTGCTGGAGCAGGTAATCCACCTGTATTGGTTGATGCAACAGCAGATGTGAGAAAGGCGGCAAGGGATATCGTTAACGGATGCACCTTTGACAATAACCTGCCTTGTATTGCCGAAAAGGAAATTGTTGCAGAAGACAGTATTGCAGATGAGCTGATGAATTATATGATTTCTGAAAATGGTTGCTATCTGGCAAGCAAGGAAATCCAGGATAAGTTGGTTCAGACTGTCTTTACACCTAAGGGAGCGTTGAACAGAAAATGTGTAGGAAGAAGTGCACAGGTTCTCCTTTCAATGGTAGGTGTGAATGTTGGACCCGAGGTTCGCTGCATCGTCTTTGAAGGTGAAAAAGAGCATCCGCTGATTGCAGAAGAATTGATGATGCCGATTTTAGGTATGGTTCGTGTGAAATCCTTTGAGGAAGGTGTAGAAACTGCAGTTTGGTTAGAGCATGGCAACCGCCATTCCGCTCATATCCATTCGAAAAATGTTGATCATATTACAACCTATGCAAAAGCCTTAGACACCGCTATTCTGGTGAAAAATGGCCCGAGCTATGCAGCATTGGGATTTGGAGGCGAAGGTTACTGTACCTTTACAATTGCTTCCAGAACCGGTGAAGGATTGACAGCAGCACACAGCTTTACAAAGAGCAGACGTTGTACCATGTCCGACAGTCTTTGTATCAGATAGAATAAGGAGAGGATAGAAATGGCAGTAAAAGAACAGGATGTTGAATTAATCGTAAGACAGATCCTGAACCAGATGTCAGGCGGCAGCGCTGGTTGTGATGTCAACACATCTGCAGCTAAGACAGCTGGAAACGGAATCCCTTCTACCGCACATGTTGCAATGCTGACAGGATTAGAGAAATTTGAAATCAAAGAATTTCCAATGCCGGAAGTTGGCGATGATGATATACTTGTAAAAGTAGAAGGTTGTGGTGTCTGTGGTACAGATGCACATGAATTTAAGAGAGATCCATTTGGACTGATTCCAGTTGCTTTAGGGCATGAGGGAACTGGTGAAATTGTTAAAATGGGTAAAAATGTAAAGAAAGACTCTGCAGGAAAAGATCTTAAGATTGGTGACAAGGTAGTAACCTGTATGATCTTCAAGGACAATCCGGATATTACAATGTTCGATTTAAATAAGCAGAACGTTGGTGGAGCTGATGTATACGGTCTTCTCCCGGATGATGATATTCATCTTAATGGATGGTTTGCAGATTACATTTTAGTACGTGGTGGTTCCACTGTATTTAATGTAAGTGATTTGGATTTGGATTCCAGAATCTTAATTGAGCCTTGTGCCGTTCTGATTCATGCGGTAGAGAGAGCTAAAACCACAGGAATCCTTCGTTTCAACAGCCGCGTGGCAGTACAGGGATGCGGACCTATTGGACTTATTTGTATCGCAATTCTTCGTACCATGGGTATTGAGAACATCACAGCAGTTGATGGAAACCAGGCAAGATTGGAATTTGCTAAGAGAATGGGTGCTACAAAGACAGTAAACTTTATGGAGCATAAGGGAATCGAAGAGTTAACAAAGGCTGTAGAAGATTCCTTTGACGGACATCTTGCAGATTTTGCATTCCAGTGTACAGGAAATCCAAAGGCACATGCCAATATTTACAAATTTATCCGTAACGGCGGTGGGCTTTGTGAATTAGGTTTCTTTATTAATGGCGGAGATGCACAGATTAATCCACACTTTGACTTATGTGCTAAGGAAATCAATCTGGTTGGTTCCTGGGTATATACATTAAGAGATTATGCAACAACTTTTGATTTCTTAAAGAGAGCAAAGGGTATTGGTCTTCCGTTAGCAGACTTAATTACTGATAAATATCCATTAGAGGAAATTAACGAAGCATTAAAGAAGAACTTGGAAATGACTGGTCTTAAAATTGCGATTGTCAATAAATAAGGTGATTCGGAAAGGGATAGATCATGGAAAATCTGACAACACGTGACAATCAGGAAGCGGTAGGTTTATTAGAGGTATTTGGACTTGTATGTGCTTTCCTTGCAGCAGATGCCGGTTGTAAAGCAGCAAATGTACATCTGGAAGTGTTTGACAAGAATAAGCCTGCAAATGCAGATGCTTTACCGGTGCCACTTTTGGTCACTGTCAAATTCAGAGGCAGTATCGCAGATGTGAAAGAAGCCATGGCTGCAGCAGAGGCAGTGGCAGCAGCGCATACAGGTATCGTATCCAAACATATTATTCCAAGACCTACAGCAGATACAGAAAAGATGCTGAAAGTCAGCGCACTAGATAAAAATTAATGTAATTTATAAATTAGCTATTTTAAGGAGGATTTTTATAATGGCACAAGAAGCTTTAGGAATGGTCGAAACAAGAGGACTTACAGCAGCAATTGAAGCAGCAGATGCAATGACAAAGGCAGCTGAAGTTGCATTAATCGGAACAGAAAAAATTGGTTCTGGTTTAGTAACCGTTATGGTACGCGGAGATGTAGGTGCTGTGAAAGCAGCAGTAGAGGCTGGAACAAGTGCAGCAAGCAAGCTTGGTGAATTAGTGGCTACACATGTAATTCCCAGACCTCACAATGATGTTGAAAACATCCTTCCCAAATTTAAGGGCTAAATACTTTAAAGGAGAACCGGCATGGGTAATGCATATGGATTCATTGAAATCACTGGTGTTGTAGCAGCAATGGATGCTCTTGACATCATGTGTAAAGCGGCAGATGTATCACTTGCCACCTGGGAGCGTAAGTTGGGTGGAAGGCTGGTTACTCTGGTAGTTGAAGGAGAAGTGGAGGCGGTAAGGCAGTCTGTGGAAGCAGCTACTGCAAACGCACTGAAGAAGCCGGTATCTACCGGTATCCTTCCAAATCCACATCCAGAAATTGTAAAAATCGTTCAGTTATCAGCAAGCCGTTTTAAAGGGAAACCGGAGCCTTCGTCTGACTCAAAGATGCTCGGACAGGATCCACCGGACTTTGTTCCCAAAGACAAATAACAAGTTTAATTAATAGGAGGAAAAAATTATGGCATTAGAAGCATTAGGAATGGTTGAAACCAGAGGTTTAGTAGCAGCAATTGAAGCAGCAGATGCAATGTGCAAAGCAGCAAACGTTACATTAGTAGGAACAGAGAAGATTGGTTCCGGTTTAGTAACTGTTATGGTACGTGGAGATGTAGGAGCAGTTAAGTCTGCTGTAGAAGCTGGTGCAAACAGCGCAGGCTCTTTAGGCGAACTCATTGCTACACACGTAATCCCTAGACCACACAGTGATGTGGAAATGATTTTACCGGCAGTAAAATAGTAATGTTTAATATGCATGCAGTTGGAGAGAAATCTCCAGCTGTATGACTATTACATAAGGGATGGTGTGAATCTTGAGTACTTATAATAATGTAGAAGAAATTACCAGAATGGTATTACAGGCACTAGAAAGCACCAATGCAAATAAACCTACTGTAAAAGTACCGATAGGAGTATCCGCAAGACATATTCATCTGACACAGGAAGATGTAGAAAAATTGTTTGGTAAGGGCTATCAGCTTACGAAGAAAAAAGATTTGATGGGTGGACAGTTCGCATCAAATGAACAATGTACTATTGTTGGATTAAAATTAAGAGCAATTGAAAATGTTCGTATCTTAGGTCCTGTGAGAAGTAAATCTCAGGTAGAAATCTCTGCTACAGATGCTCGTACACTGGGCATAAAAGCCCCTGTCAGACAGTCTGGCGATACAGCTGGTTCTGCACCTGTCGCTTTGGTAGGCCCGAAAGGCGCAATTTACCTTGATGAGGGTTGTATTGTTGCAGCAAGACATATTCATATGTCTCCTGCCGATGCAGCAGCCGCAGGATTAAAAGATAATGATTTTGTTTCGGTACGCATGGGAAATGAAAGAGGTGCGGTTCTAGACCAGGTTAAGATTCGTGTAGATGAATCTTTTACAACAGAAATGCATATTGACACTGATGAGGCAAATGCCTGTCAGGTAAAGCAAGACGATTTAGCGACAATCATATAATTCATAAATACATTGGAGACATATTATGATAATTGGAAAAGTTGTGGGAAGCTTATTTTCTACGAGAAAAAGTGAAAAATTAGTAGGCAACAAATTTATGATTGTTGAGCCGGTTGAAACCATGAGAAATACTGGCAGTCGTTTGGTTGCAATAGACATTATAGGTGCTGGTATCGGAGAATTTGTACTGGTTGCACAGGGTAGCGCAGCCAGAATTGGTTGTGATATGGCGGATGCACCAGTTGATGCAGCTATTGTAGGTATCATTGATGAAGGACAGGATTGGAGCAAATAAATATGCTTATCGATGAACTGAAAAATATTGCAAGAGATAATGGCGTAGTGGGGGCCGGCGGTGCCGGCTTCCCGGCCTATGCAAAAATGACAGATAAGGCGGACACAGTTATATTAAACTGTGTGGAATGTGAACCTTTACTAAAGCTTCACAGACAGCTTTTGGCGACTCATACCGAAGAAATCCTTCAGATGCTGGATGAGGTCAGAGAGACCTTAGGAGCAAAGGAAGCGGTTGTAGGTATTAAAAGTGAATATGTAACTACCATCAAAGCAGTAGAAGAGGTGTTGTCAGATTATCCGAAGGTGAGACTCTGCCCCTTGAAGGCTGCGTATCCCATGGGAGATGAGGTGGTTTTAATTTATGAAGCAACCGGGCGCGTAATTAAGCCAGGTGGACTTCCAATAGATGAAAAAGTAGTGGTATACAATGTGGAGACGATGTACAACTTGTACAGAGCCGTTCACATGAATATACCGGTGACTAATAAACTGGTATCCATTGTAGGTGAAATTGATAATCCATTGACCGTGCGTGTTCCGCTTGGAACCACTGTAAAAGAAGCTATTTCTTTAGCAGGGAAAATTACTGTGGACCATCCGGCATACGTTATGGGAGGACCGATGATGGGATGGCTTGGGACAGAAAATACTGTAGTTACCAAGACCACAAATGCTATCATTATTTTACCTGAGGATCACCATGTAGTGGTTCGTATGAATAAAAATCTGGAAATTGAGAGAAAGAGAGCTTCTTCCTCCTGTTGTCAGTGCAGAACCTGTACCGATATGTGCTCCAGACATGCATTAGGGCATCCGATCGAACCGCATAAGGTTATGAGGGCAGTGGCAAATCATGATATCAGTGATTTAAGTGTTTTTACAAATTCTGCTTATTGTAGCGGTTGCGGTATTTGTGAAAAATATGCATGTCCCCAGAGCTTATCACCAAAGTCCATTATTCAGGAGTTTAAGGCAGGGTTAAGGACTGGCGGAATTAAAATAGAAAAAGTAGATCCAGCACCGGTAATGGAAGATCGGGAATTGAGAAAGCTTCCGGTTCACAGGCTGATGGCGAGACTGGATTTAACAAAATATAATGTGGCAGCACCATTTGTAGATACCACGCCAAGTACAAAATATGTGAAAATACAGATGAGTCAGCATATTGGTGCGCCGGCAATGCCTATTGTAAAAGCTGGCGATAGCGTAAGCAAGGGACAGAAGATTGCAGAACCGAGAGAAGGCTTAAGCGTGGCAATTCATTGTTCCATTGATGGTAAAGTAGAAAAAGTAAGCGATAAGGAAATCGTGGTAAGGGGAAAATAAGATCCTGAAGAAGAGAGGGAAAAAGTATGGCCAAAGCGATTGGTATGGTGGAATGTACAACAGTATCCACTGGATTTAAAGCAGCAGACGAAATGGCAAAGGCAGCAGATGTGGAAATTTTGCAGGCAGAGGTTACATGCCCCGGTAAATTTGTAATTCTGATTGCTGGAGAATTAAGTGCAGTACGTGCCTCTGTGGAACGGGCAGAAAACGGGTTCAGGGAAAAAATAATTGATACGTTTGTACTTGGGAATCCTCACGAGTCAATTTTCCCGGCAATTTATGGCACAGCGCAGCCTGAAAAAATTGATGCTTTGGGAATTTTAGAGACTTATGATGTAGCTGCATTGATTGTGGCGGCAGATTTGGCAGCCAAAACAGCTATTGTCGACCTGGTGGAATTGAGGCTTGCAAAGGGAATGTGTGGTAAGAGCTATATGACTCTTACAGGAAGTGTGTCTGCGGTAGAGGCAGCAATTGACAGAGCAAAAGCAGATGCAGGTGATAGGGGAATGTTCCTCGACAGTTCTGTTATTGCCCGTCCTTCTGATAAACTTATGAAATATATCTTCTAATCTTTAGAATAGCAGAAAGAGGGAAATACATGCTTGCAGTAGAGAGGCGAAAGCAAATTCTGGAAAAGGTTCATAAAGAAAAGAAGGTAATTGTAAGTGAACTGAGTAGAGAATTTGAGGTTTCGGAAGAAACCATTCGAAGAGATCTGGAAAAGCTGGCTGATGATGGTCACGTCATCAAAAGTTATGGCGGGGCAGTCATTAATGAAATTGGTAGTATTGACCTTCCCTTTAACGTAAGGTGGAAGGCAAATTCAGTAGGCAAGCAGAAAATCGCAGATCTGATTAATCAGGAAATCAATGATGGAGAGCATATCTTTCTGGATGCCTCTACAACGGCAGTATTTATTGCCAAGAATATTAAACAGAAAAAACATCTTACCGTGATAACCAATTCTATAGAGAATTTATTAGAACTATCTGATGTGTCAGGTTGGGATATTATTTCTACAGGAGGACTGTTAAAAGCTGGATCCATGTCACTGCTTGGCAAGAAAGCAGCTGATTGCATTGAAAAGTATAATGCTGACAAGGTATTTTTATCCTGTAAAGGATTTGATATTCAAAAGGGTGTTACAGAGGGAAATGACGAGATCGGAAGTATTAAGCAGAGTATGATAGAATCTGCAAATAAGGTTTATCTGACGGTAGATTCTTCTAAATTTGATAAAGTGGCTTTTTCAAGTATTTGTTCTCTATCAAGACTGGATGTGGTGGTGACAGATAAAAAGCCAAATGAAAAATGGATGGAAGCGTTTAAAAAGAATGGAATTCAGTGCTTGTATCCGAAAGAAATAAAAGATTTTTTTTGAAACTTTGAGCGTGTGATAAACGTAAGTTTTTCAAGCTCATCTTGAAGTATAAGTATGGTAATAACGATAAAAGAAAGGAATGTGGATGCTATGAATAATTATGATGCTAAGCCAGTAGCAAAATCGGATCGTATAAAAAGGCTTGTTGATCATTTATATGCGAAGATGCCGGAGATAGAGGCGGCCAGAGCAGAGTTAATCACCGAGTCTTACAAAGAAACCGAGGGTCAGCCTGTAGTTATACGTAAGGCTCGTGCTTTTGAGCATATTTTAAAGTATCTTCCTATTATTATCAGACCAGAGGAGCTGATTGTAGGAAGTACAACGATTGCTCCAAGAGGATGTCAGACATATCCTGAATTTTCTTATGAGTGGCTGGAAGCAGAATTTGAAACAGTTGCTACAAGAAGCGCCGATCCCTTCTACATTGCAGAGGATACAAAGAAAAGATTATTAGCTGCCAATGCATACTGGAAAGGCAAAACTACCAGTGAATTGGCAACCTCCTATATGGCACCGGAAACAATTCGTGCTATGGAACACAATTTCTTTACTCCAGGTAACTATTTTTACAATGGCGTAGGTCATGTTACTGTTCAATATGAAACAGTTCTTCAGCTTGGTCTTGCCGGGGTAAAAGAAAAAGTAAAGAGAGAAATGGAAAGCTGCCATTTTGCGGATGCAGATTATTCTACTAAGATGCGTTTCTTAGATGCAGTCATTATTTCCTGTGATGCGGTGATCAATTATGCGAAAAGATATTCTGCATTGGCGAGAGAAATGGCAGAAAAAGAAACCAATGCAGGCAGGAAAAAGGAGCTTCTTACAATTGCAGAGATTTGTAATAAGGTGCCGGAGTTCCCAGCAGAAACATTCCAGGAAGCATGCCAGTCTTTCTGGTTTATCCAGCAGGTACTTCAGATTGAATCCAGCGGACATTCTATCTCTCCTGGGCGGTTTGACCAGTATATGTATCCATATTATGAAAATGGAATCAAAGCAGGAACTCTTACCCGTGAATACGCACAGGAGTTAATTGATTGTATTTGGGTAAAATTAAATGATTTAAATAAGTGCCGTGATGCAGCAAGCGCAGAAGGCTTTGCAGGTTACTCTCTGTTCCAGAACCTGATTGTAGGGGGACAGACAGTGCAGGGACGAGATGCCACCAATGATCTTTCCTTTATGTGTATTACAGCATCTGAACATGTATTTCTTCCGATGCCTTCACTTTCTATTCGCGTATGGCATGGTTCTTCACAGGAGTTATTGCTTCGTGCAGCTGAGCTGACCAGAACCGGTATTGGTCTTCCTGCATACTACAATGATGAAGTTATTATACCCGCCCTTGTAAATCGTGGTGCAACCATTGAAGAGGCTAGAAACTACAATATCATTGGTTGTGTGGAACCTCAGGTGCCCGGAAAAACAGATGGATGGCATGATGCAGCATTCTTTAACATGTGTCGTCCTTTGGAAATGGTTTTCACCAATGGTTATGATAAGGGTGAAATTGCAAGTATTCAGACTGGCGATGTAGAAAGTTTCCAGACTTTTGATGAATTTATGGAAGCATACAGGCAGCAAATGAAGTATAACATTGAGCTTATGGTAAATGCTGATAATGCGATTGATTATGCTCATGCGAAACTTGCACCATTGCCATTTGAGTCTTGTCTGGTTGATGATTGTATAAAACGGGGAATCAGTGCCCAGGAGGGTGGAGCAATTTATAACTTTACTGGACCTCAGGGATTTGGTATCGCAAACGTAGCAGACTCTCTTTACACAGTGAAGAAGCTGGTATTTGAAGAAAAACGTGTAACCATGGGTGAATTGAAGAAAGCTCTGGAAATGAATTTCGGTAAAGGTTTAGATGCCATCACAGCAGGTGAAGTGGCTGTACAGGTAGGAAAGTCTCTGGCAGCAGCAGGGCAGGAGGTAACACCTGATATTATAGCTTCCACTATTAAGCAGGTGCTGGAAATGAAATTGCCGGAAGAGGAAAAGAAACGTTATGAAGAAATCCATGAGATGATTTTAGGACTGCCCAAATACGGTAATGACATTGATGAAGTTGATGATATTGCAAGAGAAGCAGCATATTTCTATACAAGACCATTAGAAACCTACAAAAATCCGAGAGGTGGTATCTATCAGGCGGGACTTTATCCGGTATCGGCAAATGTGCCGTTAGGTGCGCAGACGGGAGCAACGCCAGATGGAAGACTTGCTCATACACCGGTAGCAGATGGTGTAGGACCTACATCAGGATTTGATATCAGTGGACCGACTGCTTCCTGTAACTCTGTTGCAAAGCTGGATCATGCGATTGCAAGTAACGGAACCTTGTTCAATATGAAAATGCATCCTACTGCAATGGCAGGACAAAAGGGACTGGAGAGCTTTGTTTCATTGATTCGTGGCTACTTTGATCAGCAGGGTATGCATATGCAGTTTAATGTTGTGGACAGAGCTACATTGTTAGATGCACAGAAGCATCCGGAAAAATATAGCGGATTGATTGTTCGAGTGGCAGGATATTCTGCACTATTTACCACACTTTCCAAGTCTCTTCAGGATGATATTATTAAGAGGACTGAGCAGGCAGACAATCGATAGGAAAGGGAAAACAGATAATGAAAGAATATTTGAATGTTTCCGGCAGAATTTTTGATATTCAAAGATATTCTATCCATGATGGCAAAGGAATCAGAACCATTATTTTCTTAAAAGGCTGTGCGCTTCGTTGTAGATGGTGCTGTAATCCTGAATCCCAGTCCTTTGAAATTGAGACCATGTTTATCAATGGTAAGCCGAAGGTGATGGGGCAGGATATCACTGTAGCAGAGGTGATGGAAATCGTAGAAAAGGATATGCCATATTACCAACGTTCCGGTGGTGGAATTACCTTATCCGGTGGGGAGTGTTTACTGCAACCGGAATTTTCATTGGCACTGCTTCAGGCAGCAAAAGATATGGGAATTAGTACAGCAATTGAGAGTATGGCATTTGCAAAGTATGAAACCATTGAAAAGATTCTTCCCTATTTGGATACTTATTTGATGGATATTAAACATACGAATCCGAAGAAGCACAAAGAATTTACAGGACATGAAAATGTACGCATGATGGAGAATGCTGTAAAAGTAGCTTCCAGCCGTCAGGTAGAACTGATTATTCGTGTACCGGTTATTCCTACATTTAATGATACGGAAGAGGAACTTTTAGATATTGCGAAATTTGCAGACACCCTACCGGGAGTAAGGCAGATTCATATTCTTCCCTACCACAATTTTGGTCAGGGAAAATATGAAGGATTAGGAAGAGATT
>CAMBLS010000012.1 GCA_945868485.1 uncultured Lachnospiraceae bacterium
CCATTTCATCAAAATCCGGTTCTGTCATTCTTTTATCAAGAAGTACCAGATCACTTCCCTCTATTTCTCTGTTTTCACAACGTATCCCATATAGGAAATAAAGGAGATATTCCTGATTGCAGTCTGTGACACAGAAATTTTCCCACTTTTCAATATTGCCATGAGAAAATGCATCCTGAATCTCATATTCATTGATGCCATACTGCCCATTATATCCCGAAAAGAAAAAGCATTTGACTCCAAATATCACCGTCAGTCCAAACACAATAACCGCCACTAAATTTGCAGCTTTCTTATCTTTTGCTCTTTTCCCAAACAATACTGTCACCTTTTGAATCAGCACCCCCAGAAGCAGGGCAAGTAAAACACCCACATAGGTAAATACTCGATAATAAGGGCGTTTGCACTGTATCAACAGACATATTGGAATAAACAGTATCCCCATGAACAGAATAAGAAATAACGGTAAATCTTCACTTTCCTTTTTCTTAAGCAGCTTTATAATTTTGCAAGCAAGGAACAGCACCCCCACAATCCATACTGCTACCACAAACCATGTAAGTGATTGATAAAAATATCCCGACAGAGTTACAATCCATTCCAGAAATCTTCCCAAAAATCCTGCTCTCTCTTCGCTCTGAATATAGGGTGTATCCAGCATATATTGCATTCCCCTGCCGATTGCAGCAAAGGGTGCTTTCAAAATCATCTGAACATGTCCCATTCCGTAATAGCCGCTGTTTTCATCCTTTACCAGAAGGTTAGATCCGATTGCAATCCAAATGGTCGCATATAAGAAAATCGTCCCAAGGGCAGCAATGAGTGATGCTGTAATCAGCTTAATCAATTTCTTCCCGCTTGAAGCCTTCAGAAAAAAACTTTTTTTCTCTTTTCCTTCCCATATGGCTTTTAACAACAGATAGCTTCCTCCTGCCATGCAAAGAGGAATAACCCAATAAACATTACTGCTGACAGTATACAAGCCTAATATTAGTGCAAGCACATAAATCAGATAAATCCATTTACTGCATTCAGCGTCCTCACAAATATGAATCAAGCATAACCAAGTAATCAAAAAACAAGTGATTCCCATGGTATATCCTCTTCCCTGCACTGCCATTTGATTGACCAATCCCATTGAAGGAAACAATATCACCGTACAAATTGGCATCCAGCCCTTCAGATACCGCTTGGCAATGATATAAATTAGACAAAGATTAGAAAGTGCACATATGTAGGAAACACCTCTAAGTCCGATATAGGGGTTCCCAAAAACATTTAAACAGGCTGAAAGCACTGAATATCCCACATGGTTATTTGGCAGCGGCCAATGAATTGCTGCATACAAAGGTCCCTTGCTTATAAAACAATAATAAGTATAAAGCTCATCATACCATGGTGTCAGTGCAAACATCCTATATCCATAATACACAACCATTATCAGAAAGAATACTGCAAAAATATTGTTTTGCATTTTCTCTTGTTGAAATTGTCTATCTGATTTCATCTGCCAGTAAATCACCCATTTCTTTACACCCCACCTGTGTGCATCCCTCTGACATAATGTCGACTGTACGGTATCCCTTTTTCAGAATATTCTTCACGGCGTTCTCAATCGCATCAGCTTCCCGATCAAGATCAAAAGAAAATCTCAGCATCATCGCTGCCGAAAGAATTGTTGCAATAGGATTTGCAATTCCTTTGCCTGCAATATCCGGTGCAGAACCATGACTGGGTTCATAAAGCCCGAACTTACTGTCATTTAATGATGCAGATGCCAACATTCCAATGGATCCTGTAACCATACTTGCCTCATCCGAGAGAATATCTCCAAACATGTTTTCTGTCAAAATTACATCGAACTGTGCAGGATCCTTTACCAGTTGCATCGCACAATTATCTACTAACATATGTTCCAGTGTGACTTCAGGATAATCTGCAGCCACCTCTTCCACTACCTTGCGCCATAATCTTGATGAGTCGAGTACATTTACTTTATCCACGCTAGTTACCTTCTTCCTGCGCTTCATGGCAATGTCAAACCCCTTGATTGCAATCCTCCTGATTTCGTTTTCATTGTATGTAAGCGTATCGACTGCCTTGCGTAAGCCGTTTTCTTCGGTGGTATAGCGCTCACCGAAATAAAGCCCTCCGGTCAGTTCACGCATAATCATCATATCAAATCCCGCACTGCTGATTTCCTTCTTCAGCGGACATGCATCTGCCAGTTCATCATAAAGTATGGCCGGTCTTAAATTAGCAAACAAATTAAGCGCTTTTCGAAGAGCAAGAAGACCTGCTTCCGGTCTTAAGTTAGGGGGCAACTGATACCATGGGGATGTGGTCGTATTTCCACCGATTGATCCCATCAGCACTGCATCTGATGCCTTGGCAGTCTCAATTGCTTCCTCTGTTAATGGAACACCATGTACATCAATCGATGCACCTCCCATTAAAATATCTGTATAGTTAATCTCATGCCCATAAACCTGAGCAATCTTGCCAAGTACCTTCCTGGCCTCTGCTACAATTTCTGGCCCGATACCATCACCAGGTATGCATCCAATATTCAGCTTCATAAAAACCTCCCTCTGAGTCTGGTTTGTATTTTTATTACAAAAAAGTGTCGCCAGGCAGCGACACTTCTAAGAGAATCTAGTTTACAGATTGACTCTAAAGGCGCATTGATTGCGCCTTATTTCCGATTTCATCATTTATTCTGCGTCTGCTTTTTCAACCTGTGCAATGGCAGTCTTCTGCATAGGGATACGACAATTCTTGTTATTTCCAAACTCAACAATTACTGTATCATCTGTAATATCAATAATAATCCCATAGAATCCACTACTTGTAAGTACACAATCACCAACTTCAAGTGCTGATAACATAGCCGCCATCTGCTTCTGTTCTTTTTTCTGAGGACGAATCATGAAGAAGTAAATAACTATAAAAAATAATACAAGCCATATTATCAGCATAATGTTGCCGCCTGCTGCAACACCGGCATCTGCTGCTGTCAATAACATACCCATTTAAATTTCCTCCTAAATTATTCCTTAGACAAATAAGCCTAACATTTATAATATACACAATCAGGATATTAAAAACAAGTCCTTTTACGATTTTTATACTCTCATTTTTCGTCAGCAGTTCCCTGCATCATACCTTCCAGCTTCTTCTTTTTATATGCAATAAACTCACCCCGATCCAAAGAAGCACGGATTTCTTCCATCATAGTGTTATAAAAATATAAATTATGAAGAACACAAAGACGCATGCCCAACATTTCCTTAGCTTTTAGCAAATGTCTGATATAGGCTCTCGAATACCTACGACATGCCGGACATCCACATCCCTCTTCAATAGGTCTTTCATCCAATTCATACTTTGCATTAAAAAGATTAATTTTTCCATGATTTGTATAAAGATGGCCATGGCGTCCGTTTCTGCTTGGATATACGCAGTCAAAAAAATCAATTCCACGTTCTACCCCTTCCAAAATATTTGCCGGAGTGCCGACTCCCATCAAATAAGTAGGCTTATCCACCGGCAGATACGGTACCGTCTCTTCAATGATATGATACATCTGTTCATGGCTTTCTCCTACAGCGAGTCCACCAATGGCATAACCATCCAGTTCCATTTCCGCAATACGTTTTGCATGCTCCACTCTAATGTCCACATAGATGGCACCCTGATTAATACCAAACAAAAGCTGATTTCTATTAATTGTATCCTCTAATCCGTTTAAACGTTCCATCTCTTTTTTACATCGTTCAAGCCATCTGGTTGTTCTTTCCACCGATGCCTGTACATAGGATTTTTCTGCAAGTGCCGGAGCGCATTCATCAAATGCCATTGCGATGGTTGATGCAAGATTAGACTGAATCTGCATACTTTCTTCCGGCCCCATAAAAATCTTACGTCCATCTATATGCGAATTGAAGTAGACACCTTCCTCTTTAATCTTTCTAAGCCCTGCCAGTGAAAACACCTGAAATCCACCTGAATCCGTAAGTATCGGCTTATCCCATGACATAAACTTATGAAGTCCACCCAACTGCTTTACTATCTTATCTCCAGGTCTTACATGTAAATGATAAGTATTGGACAATTCTACCTGGGTATGAATCTGTTCAAGATCCTCTGTGGATACAGCCCCCTTAATGGCTGCTACTGTTCCAACATTCATAAAAACCGGCGTTTGTATTACACCATGGACAGTGGTAAATTCCCCACGTTTCGCTCTTCCTTCCTGTTTTAACAACCGGTACATTATTTCCTCCAAAATCTATAAATATTTATTCCAAAATTCTTCAAGGCACAGCCCTTCATTCGTAATAACTGTTGCAGCTTCTTTTCCTACATAACGGAAATGCCATGGTTCGAATTCAATCCCCGTAATATACTCTTTTCCTTTCGGATAACGCAATATAAAACCAAACTCTGCACAATGCTGCTCCAACCACATTCCGGCATTTGTCTCTGCAAATCCTTCATCTAACGTCATATAGGTATCCGATACAATATCAATGGCAAGTCCAATCTGATGCTCACTTGCTCCCGGCACAGTTACCGCCTGAGATGAGAGTGCATATGCATCCATATAGGACATCCCCTTATTCATATATGCTTTAATCTTACGGTTAAACAGCACTTCCTGTCTGTTTAAATCGCGATATGGGGAACAGATAGCCAGATTGACCCCATCGTCACTTGCAGACTGCATCATCCTAAGCAGTTCTTCTATAATTCTTTCGTCACACTGCATATTGCCCTTAATGGTCTTAATCGTTCCCAGCGAAAACGTATAACCCTCAGGTATGGGATGCTGCTTATTAATCAGCACCAATTTCCAATCATCTGCATGAAAAGCAACATTCTCTGTCTCGGCCCTGTTTTCAGATTTGTTGTTTGTAATACTAGTTAATTCCTGTTCATCCGTAACCAATTGCTCATTCTCATCTAATATTTCATTCAACAGATATTTATCTGCGTGATCCATGCCATGGAGTTCTGCATCCTCATATCCATCAAGTACATCTTCATCGTCCAGCATTTTCAGGCTGTCATATTCTATCTGCTGTTCATCCGCCAAAGTGATATCCGAATCTGCCGCTGCTACAACCTCTGGCATTTGCTGTTTACCTGAAACAAAGCCGTTATCCTCCTGAAATACCGGATAGGCAAAGCTATTTCCCACCATAAAGCATAACAAAATAAAACATGTGCATGCAAAGCGCTTTGTCCCTGTTCTACAGTAATTACAAAAACGAGCAAACAAAATACAGACCGCCAGACCAATAACCGCTGGAATAAGTAATACTTTGCTGCGCCGTCCCATATTTATAAAAAAGGCTTTCGCCCTTTCATTCAAAGTTCTTTTCATTTGTACCTCATTTACAATTATCTAGAAAGTAATTTACATAATATTTTACACAAATCTTTCCTATTCTACAATAGGTGTTCGAAAAATATTTGTAAAATTATTTTATTTCGGATATAATCGGAACAGAGTTCTATTGTGAAAGGAGCAGCTATGTCAGGTTCAACATTTGGAAATATATTCAAAATTACTACATGGGGTGAATCTCATGGGAAGGCACTTGGTGTTGTGATTGATGGATGCCCTTCCGGTCTTTCATTAAATGAAGAAGATATTCAAATATATCTTAACCGAAGAAAACCCGGCCAAACCTCCATCTCCACTCCTCGAAAGGAAGACGATCAGGTGGAAATCTTATCTGGTGTCTTTGAGGGAAAAACTACAGGCACTCCCATTTCATTGCTAGTACCAAATACCTCACAGAAATCCTCTGACTACAGTGAAATTGCCTCTTATTATAGACCAGGTCATGCTGATTTTACCTTTGATGCAAAATATGGTTTCCGTGATTATAGAGGCGGTGGTCGTTCTTCAGGACGAGAAACCATTGGACGTGTAGCAGCTGGTGCCATTGCAATGAAGATATTAAAAGAAATGGGGATTACTGTCACCGCCTACACTCGCTCTATTGGACCTGTTAGTGCAGATTTATCCTCTTTTGACCAGGAAGCAATCACTTCTACTGCATCCTGTATGCCCGACAGAGCTGCTGAGGAGAAAGCAGTTTCTTACCTCAAGGAATGTATGATGAAAAAGGATTCAGCAGGTGGTATTGTGGAATGTCGTATAGATGGTCTTCCTGCTGGTGTGGGTGATCCGGTTTTTGAAAAGCTGGATGCCAATCTGTCAAAAGCACTTATGTCAATCGGTGCAGTGAAAGCTATTGAAATCGGTGACGGTATTGCAGTATCAACTGCAAATGGTTCGACCAACAACGATGCCTTTGTCATGAAGGATGGACATATTTGCAAAAAAACCAATCATTCTGGTGGAATTCTAGGCGGCATCAGTGATGGATCCCCAATAATTGTAAGGGCACACATCAAACCGACTCCTTCTATCTTTTCTACACAGGAAACAGTAAACAAAGATAAACAAAATATAGAAATTTCCATTAAGGGTCGGCACGATCCCGTAATCGTTCCAAGAGCAGTGGTTGTAGTAGAAGCAATGACTGCACTCACTGTCCTAGATGCATGCCTTTTAAATATGTCATCAAGACTTGATTATTTAATTGATTTTTACAGGCAATAAAGCAATAAACGGCAGGACTTTTATCTCCTGCCGTTTTTCAAAACCACTTTCTATTTTAATTTATAAAAAATAATGCAATTTGGCTGATCAACCTTCATTTCTCTTCCATTCATCACAAGTGTTCCCTTTTCCATATCTACATTAAAGAAAGTCATTGAATTAGATTCATGATTTAAGGAAACCAAATGCCTGTTGTCTGGAAACAGCGTTGCATCCTTTGGATAGTCTCCACTCACTGGCAAACAAAAAATCTTGGTAAGAAGCCCAGTCTCCTGCTCAATAGAATAAACAATTACGCTATTATCTCCTGCATTAGAACTGCACAGATATTTAAAATCTGAAGAAAAATTTAATGCGCTGGCTGCCGAACCTCCAGCATGATAGGCATTTAATGTAGAGATATTCTGAATCTTCTCGAAAACAGGATTTCCATGTTCATCTGTAGAATAAGTATATACATCAATATAATTCTTAAGCTCGTGTACAATATAGAGGAACTTTCCGTCCTTGGAAAATTTCAAATGACGTGGTGCTGATTCCTGCTCACTTCTGATAATATCAACCTGACGCAATTTCCCTGATGAGTGATTCAGTTCATAAACCACTATATGATCCATTCCAAGATCAGCGGCACACAAAAATCGGTTATCTCTGGTCATCTTTACACAGTTGATATGTGGTCTGAAATTTCTCTCTGCAATACTTCCAAGCCCTTTATGAAAAATTTCTTCTGTAATTTCTCCAATAGCACCATCTTCTTCAATTCGAAGGACTGTCAATTTTGCATCATGATAGCCCGCAACGAATAAAAATCTGTCATTATAGTCAGTAGAAAGATAACATCCTCTCATTCCGTTAATGGATGCACGATTAACAACCTCAAGGCTCCCGTCTTGCAATATCTTATAAGATTCCACTCCAAAGTCAGTAATGGAATATAAATATTTCTGATTATGGGATATCGTAACATAAGAAGAGTTTGTGATTTCTACCTGATCTTTCTCTGAAAATCTCCCATTCTCCATATCAACATCATAAATTCTTATTCCAAAACTGCTTTTATTACCTGATGTATAGGTAGATACATAGGCTACATACTTTTCTTTTTCCATGATAACCTCACTTAAGTATTACATTTTCTGTTTTAATTTATCAAAGTCATTATAGCACAGGATAATTTTCCACACAATAAAAGATGTCGGATAACTTTCCATCTATATTTTGCACAAAATATATTGACATTCTAAAAGCATTCTGTATAATGATAGCAGTGTTTAGTTTTACTAAACTAAAAGTTTATTATAATTTCATCTTTGAATATGGAGTTTTTTATGAATAACGGAATTAATATTGGAAATAAAATCAAAGACCTTCGAACGCAAAAGGGGCTTACTCAGGAAGAACTTGCAGACCGCTGCGAATTGTCAAAAGGCTTTATATCTCAGCTGGAAAGAGATCTCACTTCTCCTTCCATTACAACTTTAGTAGATATTCTGCAATGCCTCGGTACAGACCTTAAGGAATTTTTTAACGACTCTGAGGATAAACAGATTGCCTTTAAGGAAAATGATTACTTTGAGAAGATTGATGAAGAACTTCAAAACAAAATTGAATGGATTATCCCCAATGCTCAAAAAAACATGATGGAACCAATCCGTCTTACTCTTTCCCCTGGTGGAAGTACTTATCCTGACAATCCCCATGAAGGAGAGGAATTCGGTTATGTATTATCTGGAAGCGTTTCATTAATTCTCGGTAAAAAAAACATTAAGATAAAGAAAGGTGAATCCTTTTATTTTACCGCTGAAACAACTCATTATCTGAAGGCAGACAATAAAACCGGTGCGGTTCTTATCTGGGTAAGCACCCCACCAAGCTTTTAATTATTTGTAAATATTACTCTTCGGGAGGTTTCATATGAATAAAAAACTGATTGATTTAAAAAATATCAGCAAATCATTTGATGGTCAGATGGTTTTAGACGATTTAAATCTTTATATTCGTGAAAATGAGTTTCTGACTCTTCTCGGTCCCAGCGGCTGTGGCAAAACAACTACTCTGCGTATTTTGGGTGGTTTTGAAACTCCTGACACTGGTCATGTCATTTTTGATGGTACTGACATTACAAAGCTTCCTCCTAACAAGAGACAGCTTAATACAGTATTTCAAAAATATGCCCTTTTTACCCACATGACAATTGCTGAGAACATTGCCTTTGGTTTGAAAATTAAAAATAAGAGTAAGGCTTACATAGATGATAAAATCAAGTATGCTTTAAAACTGGTCAATTTGGATGGATTTGAAAATCGTATGCCTGATTCCTTAAGCGGCGGTCAGCAACAGCGAATTGCCATTGCCCGTGCCATTGTAAATGAACCAAAGGTACTTCTGCTTGATGAGCCTCTTGGTGCACTTGACCTGAAGCTTCGTCAGGATATGCAGTATGAACTGATTCGTCTGAAAAATGAACTTGGTATTACCTTTATTTATGTTACACACGATCAGGAAGAGGCTCTTACCATGTCCGATACCATTGTAGTTATGAATCAAGGATATATTCAGCAGATTGGTTCTCCTGAAAAAATATATAATGAGCCAGAAAATGCTTTTGTAGCTGATTTTATCGGAGAAAGCAATATCATCAGTTCCACAATGATTGAAGATAAGCTGGTAGAAATATTGGGTGTTAAATTCCCCTGCGTGGATACAGGCTTTGGATGCAATCAACCAGTGGATGTAGTTATTCGTCCTGAGGATGTACTCCTATCTTCCCCCGCAAGCGGAAAGATGAAGGGAGTGGTGACTCACCTTATTTTTAAAGGTGTTCATTATGAAATGGAAGTCACTGCCAACGGTTTTGAATGGCTTGTGCATTCTACAGGAATGTTTCCTGTAGGCACTGAGGTTGGAATTGACGTTGATCCTTTTAACATTCAGATTATGAATAAACCTGCTTCTGAGGACGAGGAGGCCGTAGGTGTCAATGAATAAGAAAAAATTGTTAGGCACCCCATATTTTATCTGGTCTGCTATTTTCATCGTTGTTCCCTTATGCATGGTTTTCTATTACGGACTGACCGATAAAAGTGGTGCTTTTACACTGGAAAACATTATTTCAATTACAACTGCAGAGCACTCCAAGGCATTATGGCTGGCGCTTGTTTTATCGCTGATTTCCACCCTGATATGTCTGTTACTTGCTTATCCGCTGGCAATGATTCTCTGCAACATGAATGTAAATCAGCATAGCTTTATTCTCCTGATATTTATTCTTCCTATGTGGATGAATTTTCTGCTCCGCACCCTTGCGTGGCAGACGCTGCTTGAAAAAACTGGTGTCATTAACAGCATGCTTGGCTTTTTACACTTACCCACGCTAAATATCATCAATACCCCCTATGCCATTGTTTTGGGTATGGTTTATAATTTTTTACCCTTTATGGTACTTCCAATCTATAATTCTCTGGCAAAGATTGACGGAAACGTCATCAATGCTGCCAAAGATTTAGGTGCAAATGGCTTACAGGTATTTACCAAAATTACCCTGCCATTAACTATTCCTGGTATTATCAGCGGCATTACCATGGTGTTCATTCCTGCTCTTACTACCTTTGTTATCAGCAAACTACTGGGAGGAAGCAAGGTACTGCTGATTGGTAACGTTGTGGAAGAAGAATTTACCCAGGCAAGCAACTGGCATCTAGGAAGCGGTCTTTCTATCGTACTGATGCTTTTTATCATTGTAAATATGGTTATTTCTGCAATTTTTGATAAAGATGGGGAGGGCTCTGTTTTATGATCAGGAATACTGCAAAAAAAATTTATATTGCCTTAATCTTCATCTTTTTATACGCTCCCATTGCAACATTGATTGTTCTATCCTTTAACGCAAGCCGGACACGTGCCAAATGGGGTGGCTTTACACTGAAATGGTATGGTGAGCTGTTTCAAAATGAAGAGATTATGCAGGCATTATTTAATACACTGTTTATTGCCTTGGTTGCTTCTGTAGTTGCAACTATCATAGGAACCATTGCCTGCATTTCTATTATGAATTTAAAGAGGCGCTCCCGCACCATTGTTATGGGGATTACCAATATTCCTATGTTAAATGCGGACATTGTTACCGGCATTTCTCTGATGCTTCTTTTCATTAGTATGGGTCTTAGATTTGGGATGGGTACAATCCTGCTTTCCCACATCACTTTTTGTATCCCATATGTGATTTTAAGTGTTATGCCAAGAATGAAACAGTTAAATCCCCATACCTATGAAGCTGCACTTGATTTGGGTGCAGGTCCTGTTTACGGTTTTTTCAAGGTGGTATTTCCGGATATATTACCCGGTGTCCTTTCCGGTTTTTTGATGGCCTTTACCATGTCATTAGATGATTTTATTATTACTCATTTTACCAAAGGTGCCGGAGTGGATACTCTTTCTACTAAAATATACACGGAAGTGAAAAAGGGCATCAAGCCGGAAATGTATGCACTTTCCACCATCATATTTGTTACTGTTCTTGTTCTTCTATTTTTGGTAAATAAAGCACCATCCGAGAAGAACAAAAAGTAAGATAAATCACATTATGAAGGGAGTTAAATTATGAAAAAATTATTATGTTCCACTCTTGCTCTTTGTACTGCTCTATCCACGGTATTAACCGGTTGCGGAAGCTCCGGCAGTGGCAAAAATGGTGAAGTCATTGTGTATAACTGGGGAGAATATATTGACCCCGAAACCATTGATATGTTCGAAGAGGAAACTGGCATCAAGGTAGTTTATGATGAGTTTGAAACCAATGAAATTATGTATCCAAAGGTTGAAGCAGGTGCAACTGCTTATGATGTTATCTGTCCTTCTGACTACATGATTCAGAAAATGATTGATAATGATTTATTAGCAGAAATTAACTTCGACAACATTCCAAATATTAAAAATATTGGTACTCAATATTTTGAACAGTCTAAAGAATTTGATCCTGAAAATAAATATTCTGTCCCCTACTGTTTTGGAACCGTAGGAATCCTTTATAACAAAACAATGGTAGAGGAACCTATTGACAGCTGGTCAGTTCTTTGGGACGAAAAATATGCAGACAACATTCTCATGCAGGATTCAGTCCGCGATGCCTTTATGGTTGCATTAAAGCTGAACGGCTTCTCTATGAATACTCTGGATGAGGGAGAGCTTGAAATTGCCAAAAATACTTTAATTAAACAAAAGCCCCTTGTGCAGGCCTATGTCATTGATCAGGTAAGAGACAAAATGATTGGAGGGGAGGCTGCAATCGGTGTAATTTATTCCGGTGAGGCAATCTATACCCAGAGAGAAAATCCTGATCTGGAATATGTAATTCCAAAGGAAGGTACCAATGTATGGATTGATTCCTGGGTAATTCCCAAAAATGCACCCAACAAAGAAAATGCAGAAGCTTTTATCAATTTTATGTGCCGCGAAGATATCGCTCTTATGAATTTTGAGTATATTACCTATTCTACCCCCAACACTGCCGCACAGAATTTAATTGAGGATGATGATATCAGAAATTCCAAGATTGCCTTTCCTCATTTAAACCAGTATGAACATCTGGAAACCTTCCACTACCTTGGTGCAGAAGGCGATGAACTTTATAATAATCTCTGGAAAGAGGTTAAATCCGAATAATAAGGCGAAGTGAGCCGGAGATGATTCTCTCCGGCTCATTTTCAATCACTATGAACGTGTCTGTCCGTTTCCTCTGATTACATATTTATAGGAGGTAAGCTCCTTAAGTCCCATGGGGCCTCTCGCATGAAGTTTCTGAGTACTGATACCAATTTCAGCTCCAAATCCAAACTCAAACCCATCTGTAAATCTGGTAGATGCATTTAAATAAACGCATGCAGCATCAACCTCATTCAAAAATTTCTCCGCATTTTCCTCATTTTCTGTGATAATTGCCTCTGAATGCTTTGTGTTATATTTATTGATATGGGCAATCGCCTCATCCACAGATGAAACAATTTTCATTGAAATAATATAGTCCAGATACTCTGTACTGTAATCTTCTTCTGTTGCCAGAACGCAGTCGATAATCTGTGCAACCTTCTCGTCTCCCCGGATTTCAACATGATGTTCCTTGAGTGCTTTGGCAAGCGCCGGAAGTAATTTTTCTTTGATTTCCTCATGAATCACCAACGATTCACATGCATTGCATACCCCAATTCTCTGTGTCTTGGCATTGATGATAATCGGAATAGCTTTCTCAAGGTCTGCATTCTCATCTACATAAATGTGGCAATTACCTGTTCCTGTTTCAATGACAGGTATCGTGCTATTCTCTACCACACTTCTAATAAGACCTGCACCACCTCTTGGAATCAATAAATCTACATATTCCTTAAGTCTCATAAATTCCTGTGTTACTGCTCTGTCAGTTGACTCAATCAGCTGAATAGCATTTTCTGTAATGCCTTCTTTCTTAAGCGCCTTTCTGATTACTTCCGTAATCGCCATATTAGAACATATCGCATCACTGCCACCTTTTAGAATTACTGCATTGCCACTTTTAAAGCACAGTCCAAAGGCATCTGCAGTAACATTAGGCCGGGATTCATAAATAATACCAATTACTCCCATGGGCACCCTGCGTTTCTCCATCTGCAAGCCGTTAGGCCGCTGAAAGGTTTCCATCACTTCGCCAATAGGGTCCATAAGCTCTGCCACCTGCATAAGCCCCTCTGCCATTCCCGCTATCCTGTCATCGTCCAACCGGAGTCTGTCAAGTAATCCGGGATGCATTCCTTTTTCCTCGCCTCTCTTTATATCTTTTTGATTTTCCTGAATAATAAAATTGCTTTCTTTTTCTAATGCCTCTGCGACTGCATGCAGGGCTTTATTTTTTACCGTTGCAGACAATTTCTGCAATTCATATTTTGCACTCGCTGCTCTTTTTCCTAACTCTACTAATGCTTCCATATGAAATTCCACCTCTTACTTAATAACTCCATTTTCCGTAATAATCATATCCATTCTTATATCATGTTCATCCACCGGCACATGCTTTGCAATCTGACAGGTATAAGCCAATGCAGCACTATGTAATTCTGGCATAGTCGCTAAATAACGGTCGTAAAAACCTTTTCCATATCCCATGCGCCCACGCTGCCTGTCAAAAACAGCACCAGGAACCAAAATCAGACAATTTCTTTCCTTTGCCATTTGTTCCGTAAATCTCTTTTCAAGATTACCAGCCGGTTCACGAATCCCCTGATACCCTTCCAAAAAATCGTCCATGGAACACACTTCATAAAAATGAATATCCATCCCCTCTACCTTTGGTGCAAATACTCTTTTAGTAGTATCCTCAAATAATTCCTGTACCAATCCAGTGGTCATGACCTCACTGCGATAATCCATATACACAAGAACACTCTGTGCTTTTTGAAAAGCTTCTTCCTGCTTCAGTACTTTCCAGATTACACTGCTTTTCTCCTTACGTTCCCCTAAAGAAAGGCTATTTCTGTAATTTAAATATTTATTTCTTATCTCCATTTTGCTGGCAATTTCGCTCTTTTCCATAAATAGTCCTCCTTTGTAATACACTTAATGATTATTTTCCTGTCTTATGATGTGAACTGCAAGCATTTCTGCAACCTTAATCCCATCCATCGCTGCCGAAGTAATCCCACCGGCATATCCTGCCCCTTCTCCGCAAGGATAAAGACCTTCCATAGTAGACTGTAATTTTTCATCCCTGACAATCCTTACCGGAGATGAGGTACGACTCTCAATCCCTTCTAGGAGGACGTTTTCATCATTAAAGCCCTTGATGATATGACCAAACTGCTCCATTCCCTCTACAAAAGCCCTTCCAAGTTCCTTGGGTAAAATTTCATGTACCGGTCCAAATTCCCACTTTCCCTTGATGCAAGGCATAAATGTATCCGAAATCCTTTTCTCCGTCTCCTTATTTTCATTATAATCATAAATCTGATTGGTTACAATCTTCTTCCTGTATTCCCCATATCTTTCTACGGGTATTGCACCATTTCCGACAGAAAAAGCCTTTTCTTCCAGCCTTCTCTGAAATTCAACTCCTGCAAGCGGCCCACTCATGCCATAATCCTCCGGCGATACTGATACAATGATGGCACTGTTGGCATTAGTACTATTTCTACCGCTATAACTCATTCCATTTACCGCAAGCCGCCCCGGTTCTGATGAAGCATTTACCACATAACCGCCTGGACACATGCAAAAGGAATAAACCCCTCTTCCCTCAGAAGTTTTCGCTGTTACTTTATAGGTCGCACTGCCAAGATCTTTTTCTTCTTCCTTGCCATACTGTGAAAAATTAATTAATCCCTGAGGATGCTCTACCCGCATTCCTACAGCAAACGGCTTCGCTTCCATTAAAATACCTTTTTCATATAACATGGAAAAAGTATCCCTTGCACTGTGACCGGGCGCAAGAACTACATATTCTGACTTTAAGATTTCCTCTCCATTGATTATCACACCGGAAACATGGTTTCCATAGCATACGATATCCGTCACCTTGGAATTGAAACGAACCTCTCCACCCATATTGCATATTGCATTACGCATATTTACAATTACCTTGCTGAGAACATCTGTACCAATATGCGGCTTATGATCATAAAGAATTTCCTCTGGTGCACCGGCTTCCACAAACATAGAAAGTACCTTGCGATTTCTACCATATTTATCCTTCACCAGTGTATTTAACTTTCCATCAGAAAATGTACCTGCACCACCTTCTCCAAACTGCACATTTGATTCCGGATTAAGCGTTCCTCCACTCCAAAAGTCTTGTACATCTCTCGTTCTTTCCTCAACTGGCTTCCCTCTTTCCAGTAGAATCGGCTGAAAGCCTGCCTGCGCAAGCATATATCCGCAGAAGAGACCTGCCGGCCCCGTTCCAATAATGATCGGCCTAATCCTTCCTCTATAACCCGAAGCAGGAAACGTATATGGAACTTCCTCAAAAAGCTGAACCTGTTTTTTGTCACATCTCCGATATACTTCTGTCTGATTCTTCACCTTTATATCCAGAATGTAACTGAAAAACAATTTCGGCTTCTTTCTTGCATCTATGGAACGTCTGACTATATGAATCTCAGGTATTTCCTGACATCTCAGCAGCTTCCTCACCTTATTGGCAAGCTCATCATATGTATGTCCTACCGGAAGCTTTAACTGGTTAATTCTTAGCATACCGCATTTCCTTCTGTGATTATTCTCAATTTACTAACCTTTTACCTTTTCTTTTGTGGAGAAACCTGCTGCATTCATACCCGCCACATATCCGCTGGTCCATGCCCATTGGAGATTATAACCTCCACACTTTCCGTCTACATCTAAAATCTCACCCGCAAAGTAAAGATTCTTTACAAGCTTTGATTGAAGCCCGTCATCTACCTGTTTAAAATCAACTCCCCCTGCACAAACTTGCGCATTTTCAATTGGATTTACGCTGCTGATATGTATCACAAAGGAACGACATTTTCTCATTAATTCCCATATTTTCTTCCAACCTGCCTCCTGTGCTTTCATATGAGGCTTCAGCCCTGCCTGTTTCAGCATGACCATATTAATCTTTTTATTCAAGGTACCGGTAAGATAATCCTCAACTGATTTGTCCATCATTGAATCATAACGAAGTCTATTTATGGATAAAAATTCTTTCTCCTCTTTTTTCGGGAAAAAATCTATTACAACACTAACCTGCTTTCTCTCTTCCAAGGCATATGCTGCCAAGCGGCTAAACTGAAAAATCGGAATGCCTGACACTCCATATTCCGTAAACTGAACTTCTCCTATTTCGCCGGCTTGTATCTCTCCATTAATGATTAGCTGCACACCAGCCTGACATCGGACCCCGGAAAGCGCCTTAATAAACTTCTCATCTGACCTAAGCTGAACCAATCCCGGAACAAGCTTATGGATTTTATGCCCAAACTTTCTTGCAATTTCATATCCTGTCATACCTTCTCCATTTTTTAAAGAAGCAGGACTTCCGCACGCAATGATCACTTTCTGGTAAAAATATGTTTTTCCCTCCATGTCTGTCAGCTGAAAGCTTTTTTTCTGTGCTTGATAAACAGCGTCCACAATTTTGACCCCTGTCACAGTCCTGACACCGCTTCTATCAAGCTCCATGCGCAAAATATCTAATACAGATGATGCCTGTTCTGAATAGGGGTACAGGTATCCATTCTTGTCTTTTATCATTAATCCCATGCTATTAAAAAAAGAAAAGGTATCCTGTGTGGAAAAAACACTAAATAAATCAATTAGTTTTTCCTTCTCCTTACAATAATACTGATCTACAGAGAGTTTCATATTGCTCAAATTACACTTTCCATTTCCAGTAGCAAGGATTTTCTTTCCAACCCTGTCATTTTTTTCATATAAAGTTACATCTGCCCCATACTTTGAAGCTGTTATTGCCGCAGTCATTCCTGATGCCCCTGCACCAATTACGGCAATGTTCAATCTACTTTTCATTCATTTTCTCCTAGCTGGAATAAGACTCAAGAAAATTGTACAGTTCACCTTCGTCTTCTATATATTTCATATTTAAAATCTCTGTTTGAAGCCTTTCCGGCAGTTCCTCCACCAAAATATCCGTATTCATATAAACATGATTCAGACTATGATCATAAACCACCACATAATGGTTTTCATTTAGAAGAAAAAAACCTTTCTTCTCTTCTACTGGTTGATAGCTTTTTCTGACCACAACCTTTCCCGGTGAAAAAGATACCAGTTCCATATAATGAAACCCATGCTCTAGATCAACAAGTGACGGATTCAGGTTATATTCACTGATCTCTTTTGACAGCTTGTCCCTTCCAAGACCTATAAACTTATCAGGTGCTGCCTTTTGTTCCTCGCTGATTTCTCCTGTCTCTGTATTATAACTCTGTACCACATAATGCGTGTTTGCTGTAATAACCGGATTATCATTCAAAATAACCTCAATAGAGTCATCTTTCTGCAAATTGTTTTCCTGTATCTGTTCTTTGTCATCTCCCGGATAGAAAATTTCCATGATGACCATATTAGATGCAAACCCTAATGAGAACATACTTAATGGATAAATAAAAAACAGACTGATACGTTTCACAAATTTCATAGCATCACACCTTTACTATTTCTTTATAAACAGTATCAGCCAAAACAAAAAAATCTATACCATCACGAAAAATGAATCAATCCGGCTAATAGAGATAAAATTCTACCACCAGGCATCTCTTCCATTTCTCCATCACGAAAAGCTCTCATTACAATTAAGAGAACCATATATACAAGAATTGCCACCAATAGGCAAATAATCAGTGAGATAACAGTTCCCAACATAGGTGCAAAAACTTTATTAAGAAGCATTGCAATTACTCCCGCTATTGCAGAAGAAAGAATCGTCACTACAAAACTTTTCATCCACTCCTGCGTATATTGAAAGCTACGTCTTATCAGAAAGAATCCGCACACCATAATCACTACATAAAATGCAATTCCTGCTAAAAATACTGCTGTAATACCAAGCTGAGTCGTCTTTAAAAGCAAAATCAAAAGCCCTGTATGTAAAAGTAGCGCTATAATCCCGATTCCAACTACATACTTTATTCTTCTACTCTTTAAGAGCATCTCTACAAAGACAGATGCAAATACACAGGGAACAATCATAACACTTCCAATCTGCATCCATGCAACCGCATACTTTTGGCTTCCCGCAAACAATGCGTCCAGCATATTTTCTGACAGTACTGCCAAAAAAACTGCCGTTGGTATTGTAATAAGTGCACACTGATGAAATAAAATTCCAAGCTTTTCCCTTGCTACCCTGTGCTCCTCCCGTTCAATCAGAAGCATAATACGTCTAATTGGCATCAAACAGAAAATACAGATGATTGCGCATATAATACCAATGATAGAAAGACACTTTCCATAATAAGCTCCCCAGTTTGTAATCAATCCCTCTTTTTCGCTGCTAAAATTAAAATACAAATACTGATCCATCAAAGATGTACTATAAAGACATATCCAAAGAGCAGAATATACTCCTCCTGTTCCTATCAGCATATGAAATATGTGAAATCTCGTATCCTGATTCTTCTGTAATTCCCTGCTCATCTGCCTTTTAATGCTTCTCCTGTAAATCAAATACAAAATCAAAACATGTAAAAAGCAAAAAACTGAAGCTGTCAAAATTCCAATAGATGCACCCATCGCACCATATGCGCTGGCACAATCATCATTCTGTAAAAGAGCAGAAACTTTTAAACCATAGCCACGCAAAAGTGTTGTTCCTATTATTCCTCCTGCAAAAACAAACACAGTATGCAAAATATGTGAATGCATAGAGGGTATACGGGAACCATTTCCCTGAAAATATCCTCGAAAAACTCCCGTCAAGATAAAGAAGAACATAGCAGGTGCCATAAGGCTTAGTGAAAGCCCTGCCAAAGGTATATGCATGACTCTTTCAGCTATTATATTGCCCCCAAAAACAAAACATACACTGAAAATCAGTCCCACTACTCCACCAAAAAGGAGTGCACTATTTAAAACCTTTTGTGCATTTTTGAACTGTTCCCGTCTCACACGATATCTGACCAACATCGCAACAGCCTCCGACAATCCATAGGAAACAGTGCCTGCAACCACCAGATAAATTTCATTTGCTACACTAAAATAGGTAATTCCGCTGTCACCAATCAGATATTCCAGCAAAATGCGAAAAATCAAAGTGCCAATCAATGCAAATAAAGTAATTGTTGTATAATAATCCCTTCTTGGCGAAGTCACTCTTTTTCTCTCTTGTCTATTCATAAATTCTCCTGCTCATAGCATATAGGTTTATTTGCTGTCCCTTGTAATTCCCAGTATTTCCAGTACTTCTTCCTGTTTTTGCTCCATAATCCTTGCTTCTTCTTCTACCATATGATCATATCCGCACAAATGAAGCATGCTATGCGCTGTCAAAAAGGCAAACTCTCTCTTTTCAGAATGCCCATATTTTTTTGCCTGCTCCTTTACTTTATCTGCTGATATAATAATGTCACCTAAAAGAAGTTCTCCACTTTCCGGATCAAAGCAATCTGCTTCTCCCCGTTCAGCCACTTCAAAACCCGCTTCCTTCTCAAATGCAAGCATAGGAAAGGAAAGCACATCAGTAGGCGTATCTACCTGTCTGTATTCCCTGTTAAATTCATGTATCCCCTGATTGTCAGTAACTAAGAGATTTACCTGAGCCTCATAAGGACAGTTTTCCATCGTAAGAACCTGTTCCATAACTGCGTCCAAAATTTCTTTTATATCAAAATCAAATTTGACATTTATTTCATTTTCAACGTAAGAAGTCATAATACAACTTTTCCTCCACCAAGATCTGCTTCATCTCCTGAAGTTCCCCAAATGACAATCTGCTATAATCTATAATACCACTTTCAAGCTTCTTCTTGAAGATTGCACCGATGATTTTCTGGTAATCCATTTCGATCTTCGAGTCCTTGGAAAACAAATAGCTAATAGATGAGATGACAGTATCGCAAAAAAGAAGAACCACTGTTTCTCTTGAAATAATCTTTTCACTTTTATCTATGTACTCTTTCAGAACATTCTGAACTTCAACCGGGAAATGATATTCCTGCAAAATATGATTCACATTATCCCAGCTGTTTTCTCCCTTTAACATTCCAATCCTGTGATAATATCCGCAGGCTTTCACTACAGCATCATCCAACATTAATCTTTTTGCTATTCGATCACATAAGTATGCTGTGTGAATAGCATGATAATACTCCTCCTTTGAAAAGGCTTTCAGTTCCACCAAAAGCTTACATTCCGGATCATTGATATCCATATAAATGTCCCTGCTTCCATAAATGATAGCAAAACTAAAAAACTTTAATAGGATCAACAACAGGATTAAACAGACCATGCAATTTACAGCTGGTATCATAAACAGCTGTATAGACAAAACCTCATTTACAAGAAGCACTTCCTGTACAGAAAGACACACCATTTGAACCAATAATGAGACAAGCAATGGAATCCAGACTTTAAAAGTCTCATCCAAATAAGCAAAAACTGTTATCCCTACAAGACCACCTATAAAATATACGAAAAATGTTTCTGCACTGCTTTCCTGAATCAGAACTGTTACCATCAAAAGTACTGTTCCAGCAGAAAGTCCAATCACCTGATTACTAAAAAGCATCAATCCTATAAAAACTGCCAAATATGGCCATCCTCCAATAGGTAACATGGGGAACAAAATGCTGCTAAGAAGTGAAAACAGATAAACCGCTGTAAATCTTCCCAAATGTTCTTTATTGTCAAACAGAAAGCTGTCATCTTCCTTGCTTTGTTCTATTGCAAACAACACACTACCAAACCCGGCAGCCGCCAATATTCCAACTCCTGCAGTCTGTACCACTGTTTTGTGATAAAAATATGCTGCTACAGTGCTGACTAATATTGTAAGCAAAAACATTATTGCTTTTAAAAACGTATTAACATATTTTTTTGATTTACTCTCCTGTGATATATCACTGTTTTTTTCCATAAGGTGTATTCCTGTTTCTTCGCTTGTTACTGCTGTTTTCTTTTGCTTCATAGTTTTCATATGCTTTGACAATTTTTTGTACAAGAGGATGTCTTACCACATCCCTACTTGTCATTTTACAAAATTGGATTCCCTCTATTCCATGCAACACCCTGATTGCAACATCAAGACCTGATGTTGTTCCCTGCGCCAAATCCTTTTGAGAAGCGTCACCTGTTACAATTACCTTAGACCCAAATCCAATCCTTGTTAAAAACATCTTCATTTGAGCAGGAGTAGTATTTTGTGCTTCATCTAAAATTATATAAGCATTGTCTAAAGTCCTTCCTCTCATATATGCCAAAGGAGCAACCTCAATCAATCCCTTTTCCATATTTTTTAAAAATGTTTCAGCGCCCATAATCTGATATAGTGCATCATAAAGCGGTCTTAAGTAAGGATCCACTTTACTTTGTAAATCGCCTGGCAAAAATCCAAGCTTTTCACCTGCTTCAATTGCCGGTCTGGTCAAAATGATGCGTTCCACTTCCTGATTTTTAAAAGCGGTGATTGCCATTGCCATTGCCAAATATGTCTTGCCCGTTCCAGCCGGTCCTAAACCGAATACAACCATATTCCCACGAATTGCATCTACGTACTGCTTCTGTCCCAGGGTTTTAGGTTTTATTGGCTTCCCCGATATCGTATGACAAATACAATCATTATCTATTTCCAATAAAACATCTTCATTTTCTTCTATGCTCATGGTAATTGCATAATCCACATTCTGTTCTTGGATTATATTTCCTCTCATTGACAATTCCGTTAACTCCTGTATTACTGCTTTTGCTTTTTTTACAAGTGGGGCACTTCCACTGATGCGAATCTCTCCGTTTCTGTCCACAATTGACACCTTAAGATGCCTCTCCAGCTTCTTAATGTGGCTGTCAAATTGTCCGAAAACATTCTGTTGTTCTTTAGCCGGAACACTAACTACTTCGGAAATTACTTCCATTGATTTCTCCCAATTATTCATCCTGAATTTCTTCCGCTTCCTGAGTAGCTTCTATCTGTACAAGCTGAGTCTTTTTTATTACTCCGCTTTCCTCAACAGCAAGAAAATCCGCTTTCATTTTCCATACTCCGGAAGTCTTACTTATTGTAACATTTTTTTCTATAATTTGTACCCCTTTTTCCTGTAAAGTTTCTATAAATTTTTGTATTCTTCCTTCAAAATACACCTTCACTTCTTCCTTTGAATATATTCTATCTTCTGTTACATATTCTCTGACAGAATCACATCCGATATACAGTGGTAAATAGTAGTTTTCAAAGAATCGTAGCTGTTTCTTTTCCTCTACAACATCACTCTCCTCATACTTATTTTTTCCGAAAGGAAATTGCAGCTTATGCGTCCCAAAAATAAGAAAAGGATGCTCCTCTTCTCTCCCAGTATACTGTTTATGCTCATATTTTTCCTTCAGTATTTCCTCAAGTTCATAAACACATCTAAGCATAATATCCGCATCTGCCACACAATAGTCATATCTTTTTACAGTTCCATCATCATTATATATCGGTACACCACCTTCTACCAGAATATCCCCCTTATTTACCTTCATTCCGGCAGTTACCCTGGGAATTCCGCTTCTGGTAATGATACTGACGACTTCCCCCTCTTTTTCTGCCACCAAATCCATTCCTTCCCCCTCTTTAGCAAAGTCCCTTCTCTCTTCTACAGAAATAAGATCATTTTCCTTAACCTGAATGAGAAGTCTTGTTCCATCAATCTGTGCCGATGTCCATGTAACAATCTCAAATTTTGTTCTTATTGCTTTTTCCAGTCTCTCTATATCCACATCCTTTTTTTTCATTCCAACTTCAAATCCATTTTCCATAAAAAAATCATAAAAGACATCTGTGGTTACAAAATAGTTTCCTTCCACCTCGATTGCCCATATAAATCCAGACATCCAAATCCAAAAAAACAGACTTCCTGATAACCCTAATAAAAAGATCCGACGTTTCCACATGCGGACAGAAAGAAAGGGTAGTCCATAACGCTTGGTTATGACTACCCTTGTACCTGTTTTTCTTGTAATCCCTTTTAAATGGTAAAAACCTTTGAGGCTGATTTTCATAGTATAAAAATCAACATGATTTTCAATATCCCAAAGAAATATATTATGATGACTGCAAAGATTCATAAACCTTTCCGGAGAAAAACCAGAGACCTTAATCGCCAAATAGCCCTTCATATAACGAATAACCTGTATCATAATTCACCTCGTCAAACTAGTTTTTGTCACATAAGATAGCGAATTGATTCGATCCATCCACTGATTTTCATATCCTCATTGGTATAGTAGACAATATGAAGTCTTCTTCCACAGATTTCAATCTTACCGGTTTTACCCTGTAAAAGAATTGTATGACTGGTATATTCTATAATTCCCTTATAATTCTCCACAAAAGCATCTGTATTTCCTGTAAGTGTTACAATGGATGCACCCAGCAGAGAATCTTTCGGCAACCTTAGGGATTCCACTACAAGTTCTCTTCCTGAAATTGTCCTCTCATCCTCTCTTTCTTCTCTGGTCTTATTCCAATGTTTTTTTTCTTTATACTTCGTCCATTTTCTCATATCATAGTATATGACTGAGAGGCAACTGCTATACCTGTTTTACAATTCCAATAACGATAGGACCTTCTTTTCTTTCCTCCTGACTGAACTTATATGCTTTAAGCAATCTTTCCTTGGCTATATTTAATTTTTGCTGATCGTTGGCATATAAATATGCCAGTATATCTCCCTTTTTTACAGATGCACCTACTTTCTTTTCAAGGATGATTCCAACTGATAAATCAATTTCACTTTCTTTGGTTTCACGTCCGCCTCCTAAAATCAGTGAACAGATTCCAACCTCATCACAAAGAATTTTTTCGACATATCCATCCTCAGATGCAAGTACTGCATCCCGCAGCGAAGCCTTAGGCAACTGTTCAGGATGATAGACCATCCTCTCATCTCCACCCTGTGCTTTCACAAACTCTGCCAGTTTGTCAAGTGCACTCCCATCTTCAATTACCTGTTGTAACATCTTTCGTCCCTGTTCTTCTGTTTTGGCTTCTCCACCTACAACCAGCATCAATGAACCAAGTGTAAGGCAAAGCTCGGTAAAATCGGCAGGTCCCTTCCCCTTAAGGGTCTCAATTGCTTCCTTTACCTCCAGCGCATTCCCCACTGCATTGCCCAACGGTTGATCCATGTCAGAAACCACCGCAATTGTATTCCTTCCTGCATTTTGTCCGAGCTTAACCATCTCTTTGGCCAACGCAAAAGCATCTTCTTCCTTTTTCATAAATGCGCCGCTTCCGGTTTTTACATCTAAAACAATTGCATCCGCCCCGGCTGCAAGCTTTTTACTCATAATAGAAGATGCAATTAATGACAAATTATCCACTGTAGCCGTAACATCACGCAGCGCATAAAGCTTTTTATCTGCAGGTGCAAGCTCTTTTGTTTGTCCCATAATGGCAATCCCTATCTCATTCACATTTTGAAGGAACTGATTAATTGAAATTTCCGTTGAAAATCCTCTAAAGCTTTCCAGCTTATCAATAGTACCCCCTGTGTGTCCCAAACCTCTCCCACTCATTTTAGCAATTTTAACTCCACATGCAGCAACCATCGGAGTAAGTGCCAGAGAAGTCTTATCGCCCACACCGCCTGTACTATGCTTATCAACCTTAATTCCCTGAATCTCAGAAAGATCAAGCATGTTCCCACTTTCTGCCATTGCCATGGTAAGCCAGAGCGTTTCTTCCTCATTCATTCCAACGAAATAAATGGCCATCATCATGGCAGACATCTGGTAATCAGGTATCTCTCCTCTGGTAAATCCGTCAACCATAAAAGTAATTTCTTCCTTTGTAAGTGCTCCGCCATTTCTTTTTTTAATAATCAGATCATACATTCTCAAATCCGTTACCTCCTTATTTATGATAGGGTTCCCCTTTCATAATTCGATAACCTCTATAAATCTGTTCCAATAAAATCACTCTCATTAACTGATGGGGAAATGTCATATTTGAAAAGCTGATTGCCTGATGTGCCGCCGAAGACACACTGTAATGAAGTCCAAGAGAACCTCCAATAATAAACTGAATATGGCTTTTCCCCTGAACTGCTAATTGATTTAACTGATTTGAAAAGGATACCGAATCAGGATTAGCGCCATGAATCTCCAGCGTAATCACATAGGCATCCTCTTTGATATGTTTTAAAATTCTAACTGCTTCCTTTTCTTTGATCTGTTCTTCCATCGCAGGACTGGCATTGTCAGGAGTCTTTTCATCCTGTACTTCAATTATTTCAAGCTTACAATACCTGCCAAGACGCTTCTCGTATTCAGAAACAGCCTTTCTGTAAAAATCTTCTTTTATTTTACCAACGCAGATAACGGTAATTTTCATACCTCTTCTTCCTCGAAAATTTCAGGATAAGCCTCTTCTATCAGGCGATCTAAATATGCTTCATCCAAATTCATAAACTGATTCTGAATTGCTTTCTTCATATAATCAAAGCGTTGGAAATATTTAAGTTCTTCCGGTTGTTCACCAAGCTCCAGCAGCGCATCCACCTGTTCCTTCTTTAGATTCTCTTTATACCACTTTCTGATTTCCATGGTAAGATTGTTTTCTTTAGATGCCTTCTGAATCAGAATTCTAGAATTCTTCATGGAAACAATTCCCATGATGATAAAGAGAACAAAAAGAGCACCCATGACCCCTGTGATCATATATTTGCTGGTCAATGCCATATGAAGATTAATCACATCAAAGAAAAACAAAACAATCAGCACAAGCCCTACTCCTCCTACAAGCAAAAGGGTATATGCTGCAGTTCTGTTTTCCTCGGCCCTCTCTTCATTATTCATATAAGGTGAATGATATTTGGGAGATGGCTCTTCTTCATCAAATTCAAATTTTTCAACTTCTGCTGCAATTTCCTCAATAGTTTCTACTGTTTCGTTCTCTGACTCCAGTGTATCTACTAATTCACATCCACAGTCTGCACAGACCTTGATTCCCTCAATATACTCACATTTACAGTTAGGACACCACGCCATAGCTATACCTCCTTTTCCCCTTCCATTATTTTACTACGGAATGGGAACGGTTTCCACTAATTTTTATTTCTAGAAATCAGGCAGGGAACTCCAATATTGACATTGTCCTTAGGTTGCATCCAGATATAATTATCAGGATCCTGCACATTTATATATATGGTACGGTTTCCCTTCTCATCCTTATTTTCGCTCTGGTATATCCATGAGCCATGCTCTGCCTTTGCATTCCACTCTTTAAATTCACCATTTGCATAAATGTTAGTCAGATAAAATTCCCCATTTACAAGACCTTCTGAATAACTGCCTATTTTATTTGTATCATATCCAATTCCCTTTACGAAAAGAGAGGTGTCATAATCATAATGCTCTGAGCCTTCACCGGAGGGAAGATCATTTGCCCATCCACCAGTATATTGATGATAGGTATATAAATCTGTAGTGTTCTTTGTAAGGTGAATATGATAATGAATCCATGTACCCTGACCGCTTCTTACACCATTTTTCCATTCTCCATAATAATACTGGTTATCTGCATACACGGCAATACCCTTGCCATTTGGCTGCCCATTGCCATCCATATCACCATAATAATAGAAATCTTCAGTCCCCTTCAGATGCCACGACATAGCAATAAAACGCTCCAAATTGGCCAAATCATCCAAAGCCTTCTGATTATTGGCTTCCCAATAAATCATCATTTCTTTCAGCTGCTCTTCCTTATTGAATTTCACTTTGCTATAATCGACCTTTTGTGCTTCCATAACCTCCTGATAAGGAGTTGGGCTGGGAGTCTCATAGCTTTCTGTCTGCTCTTCCTGCCCTTTCTCCTCATCACCATTCATTGGTAACGCTGTCTGCAATGCAGAAGGTACACTATCCGTTCCATTTTCTGCACTGTTTTTTTCATCAGCATTGTCCATAATGCTCTGTTGAAGATCCTCTTTTCTATTATCCTGTTTCATTCCATTGACCAGCAAAGTAACGGCTAGCACAATGATAATTAGCACAAATGGTATAATTGCAACCAATATCTTCCGCTTATCAAAGTCAGAATATTCATTCTCATCTTCATCAAAGATTTTTTTCATAGTCTTACCTATTGCTCCGCTTATCTGAAACCTTATTTATTTTTCAGATATTCATC
>CAMBLS010000013.1 GCA_945868485.1 uncultured Lachnospiraceae bacterium
TATTTATTATAGAACAATCCAGGATGATACGTCAATTATTATATTCCCTCTAATCTTTTCTCCTGTACATGCCGATATTCATTATACCAAAAAAAGCCAAGGAGGGTAAATTTATGAGTGTAAATGGAGTTACAGGTGTAAGTGATGCGTACAGCGCCTATGCTGCACAATCAAAGAGCACCGAAACCAAAGCAGAAGTTTCCAAAGAAACCAGTGCCACCTCTGCAGCAGAATCAACCGGTGTGGTATATGAGCCTTCTGAAGAAGCTAAGACAGCTTCCACTAAGAAATACAAGCCCGACACCAACCTGGTTGCCAAAATGAAGGCCGATGCAGAAGCCAGAACTGCTCAATTACAGAGCCTGGTAGAAAAGATGCTTACCAAGCAGGGACAGACCTATGGGACTGCTAATGATATCTGGAGCATCTTATCCAGCGGTAACTTTACCGTGGATCCTGCAACCAAAGCGCAGGCTCAGGCTGATATTGCAGAAGATGGATATTGGGGCGTCTCCCAGACGTCTCAGCGTATTTTGGATTTTGCCACAGCTTTAACAGGCGGCGACCCAGACAAGATTGAAGAGATGCGTTCCGCATTCCAGAAGGGATACAAGCAGGCAGAAAAGACCTGGGGCGGCGAGCTTCCCGAAATCTCAAAGAAGACATACGATGCTGTTATGGCAGGTTTTGACCAGATGGCAAAAGATGCCGGACTCACAACCTAATCTACAAAAGGCTCAAGACCGAGCGAATACGCCGGCTTTGAGCCTTTCTTAATTTATCTTGTTCATCCATTATTTTTTACAATCAGAATTTTATCCCCTGCCTTCACATCATCACCAGAAAGGTCATTCATCTGCCTGATAGCAGATACCGGCACATAATAACGTTTCCCGATATCCCAAAGGCTTTCTCCATCTTTTACCATATATACGGCAATCCCCGGCAGCGCTGCCATCTTCTCCATGTCAGGCTCTGATACAATGACCTGCTCCACAATTTTTTCCTGCCACTTCTGATAGACATTTGCCCTGAAATAAAGCACGCATTTTACATCCACTTCTCCATTATCAATGATTGCCACTGTCACCTGATCCACAGATGCCTGCACAGGATAAATACAATTCCGGTCTATGCCATCAGCTTCAAGCACATATTGAAAAGGAATTGCTCCCCTAATCACACCATATCTGTCTTCCTCACTGCTGCATTCATAAAATACCTGCAGATTCACTACTCCGGTCAGCTCAATTCCGCCATCTGTAGGCTCCTGCCCTGCCATCTGCAGTTCTGTGGCTGTATGAAGGATCTTATGAAGCACCGTCTTTTCATCTTCACATTTAAAATGGTCTGAGACCTTCAGTTTTCCACTGCTTCTTGAAAGCAGCCTCCTGAATTCCCCATTCTTTTCTACAGCAGTCACTTCATTTACCACCCCATATACATCTGAAAGAATATCAATTGTCTCTTCCTCATAAATGCAAATATCCAGATTCAGACACTGCTCAAAGGTAATGACCCTCTCTTCCCCGTCAAAATCCGGTCTTACCTCTACCTCCCGGTTTTCTGCGCTGAAACTGATTTCCGGTATCATACCTTCCCCCGCACCTGGACAGTCCAGACTCCCTGCAAAGGGCAACGCTGTCTCATAATGGCAAATTTCCATCTCATCTCCTTCACCCCGATAAAGGAAAAAGCACCTCAGTTCCCCCTGCACTGCAATTTTATCCTCAAGCACCTTGAATTCTACCGCCTCCGGCACAATCTCCGTCCAGATCATTTCAAAAATATTAGGGAAACTCCCCGGAATCTCTACCTCCTCCTTCACTCTGAAAAGATCCTTCTTCTTAATTGCCATTGCAGCAATGTCCAACGTCTTTTTCCGAAATTCCACCGGCTCCTGACTGTAAAGATCCACTGCAGTCTCCTCATCACAAATTTCCTCACAGGAAAGGAAAAGAGTTACTACCGATTGTACACTAAGCTTTCTGGAATTGATCAGTCCGATGCTGAGATCCTCAAGCTCCCAGTTTACACTTACATTGTCTCCTCCTCGTACCCCTTCCATAAAGACCATTTCGTCAAAAGGAATGGTTCCTTCCATCCCAGTTACATCACTTCTTCCCGATGCCCCTTTTTCCGTCAGGTAAAGTACCCGGAAATCCAACTTCCCTTTTACTCCCACATGGTCATCCGTTACCTTTACCTCGTCAATTACCACCGCTCCTCTATCCATGATCAGCCTTGCCGCATCCGGTCTGGAATCCGGGATAATTACATCGTCTTCCAAAGTCATCTGGGTCTGAGCCTTACATTTCATACAATCCATATGTATATTCCGTTTTATCAGCTCCACAAAAATACCTCCCTAAATCATACCTGCAGTTTTACTTACTGTAAATGTATGATTTGGGGAAGTAAAGTATACCTACCTGCATGCTGGAATAGGATGCTGTGGCATGGAAGCCATTGGGATTACGTGGCTATATCAGCTTTCGGGATTTTATGAACCCAGCTGTCACAAACACCTATTAGCTGTCCTGCACGAAAACTCAAAGCCATACAACAGTGCGGGGAAAGATACCTTATTAAGCTTTCGTAAAAAATCAATACACACATTTTAGAAAATTTACAGCCCGATTTAACTATTTGAGCGTAAGCGAGTTTTTAAATCGGGCTGTTTATCATATCTCTAAAATGTGTGTATTAGATTTTTCTTGAAAGCTTTATAGGTTCTGACACGCACTGTTGCATAGCTTTTCAGACACTCGTTCCGGACAGCAGTATATTGTGACAACTGTTTCTATAAAATCATACGAAAGCTGACAAAAGTCACGTAATCCCAATGGCTTCCATGCCACAACGCTCCTACTCCTGCACACCACCAATCAGTTCCTGAATATCCTCAACACCATATTTCTTCATATACGCCTCTATCCCTTCTACCACCTCCACGGTAGTATAAGGATTGACAAAATTCATGGCGCCTACCGCTACTGCGCTGGCTCCTGCTAACAGGAACTCAATGGCATCCTCTGCGTTGCTGATACCCCCCATTCCGATTACCGGAATTTTTACTGCATGAGAAGCCTGATATACCATCCGCACTGCCACCGGCTTGATGGCAGGACCGGAAAGTCCCCCGGTCTTATTTGCCAGTGCAAAACTGCGGCGGTGAATATCTATCTTCATACCGGTGATGGTATTAATCAGGGAGATGGCATCTGCTCCTGCTGCCTCTGCTGCCTTTGCCATCTCTGTAATGTCAGTCACATTGGGACTGAGCTTCATGATAACCGGCTGCTTTGCCTTCTTCTTAATTTGGGAAGTAATATCGTAGAGACAGTCTGCCTTCTGACCAAAAGCAATCGCCCCCTCCTTTACATTGGGACAGGACACATTGATTTCCAGCATAGCCACATCTGTATCTCCTAGACGCTCTACCACCTCAAGATAATCCTCCACGCTCTTTCCACAGACATTGACAATAATTTTAGTGTCAAACTGCTTCAGAAAAGGAATGTCCCTTTCTATAAACACGTCAATTCCTGGATTCTGCAGACCGATGGCATTGAGCATACCCCCATGGGTTTCCGCTACTCTGGGTACCGGATTACCCGGCCAGGGAACATTAGCTACCCCTTTGGTCACTACTGCCCCAAGCTTATTTAAATCCACAAAGTCACTGTACTCCATGCCGGAGCCAAAGGTTCCCGATGCAGTCATAACAGGATTTTTAAATTCTACACCTGCAATTGTCACTTTGGTATTCATCAAATTTCCACCTCCCTGGCATCAAAAACCGGTCCATCCGTACAGATTCTTGCATTATTTACATGAGAATGATGATCCTTATGAGTGGTCTTGCATACACATCCAAGACAGGCTCCCACACCACATGCCATCCGTTCCTCTAAAGAAATGTATGCTGTAATTCCTTTTTCCTGTGCATATGCCTTAATTGCCCGTAGCATGGGCATAGGTCCACATGCCATAATCACCTCTGCTTCTATCTGAAGCTCATTCATAACAGTAAGCACATTTCCCTTTGTTCCGACGCTTCCGTCCTCCGTTGCCACCAAGACTCTTCCATACTTCTCTAGATCTTCTTTTAAAAAGAGCTTGTCATCCCTGTATCCCGGAATAATTGTGGCTTCGGTTCCTGCAGCTGCCAGCTCCTTTGCAAGCTGCAGCATAGGCGGGATTCCAATACCGCCTCCCATGAGAACTACCTTTTTTCCTTTTCCCTCATCTACAGGAAAGCCGTTGCCCAGAACTCCCAGAAGCTCTGCCTCCTGTCCTTCCTTCCATGTAGAAAACTCTGCAGTTCCCTGTCCCGCAACTCGATATACAATGCGAAGAGAAGACTGTTCCCTGTCCACCTCACAGATGCTGATTGGCCTTGGCAATAAATGGGCACCATCCAAAGGATAAACACCAATAAACTGCCCTGCATGGGCATCCTTCGAAAGCTCCGTGGAAAACCACATATCATAAATGTCAGGTGCAATCATTTTCTGGGAAAGCACCTTTGCCTTTATTTTTGCCTTTTTACTCATCTTCTTCTCTCCTTCGATATACGATCTCTCCATCACAAATGGTGTAATAAATCACTCCCGGAAGTTCTTCCCCAAGAAACGGAGAATTGCAGGACTTCGATACAAAAGAAGTGACCTTCCAGGTTTCTTCCGGATGAAAAATCACAAGATTTGCTGCTGCTCCTTCCTGGATTACTCCTCCTTTTATCCCATACAGCTTGCAGGGAGCCGTGCTCATACGCTGTATCAGCTGTGACCAGGTCAGATATCCTTTCTGCACCAATTCCCTGATCCCAAGGGACAGTGCTGTCTCCAGTCCGATAATACCGCTTGGAGCTTCCGTAATAGGCTTTTCCTTTTCCTCGCTGCTATGGGGTGCATGATCCGTTGCAATCAGGTCAATGGTTCCGTCCCTAAGTCCTTCAATGATGGCAAGACGGTCTGCCTCCTCCCGAAGTGGTGGATTCATCTTCGCCAACGTTCCCTTTGTAATGACTGCATCCTCTGTCAATGTAAAATGATGAGGTGTCGCCTCACCATGTACTTTTGTTCCTTCCTTCTTGTACTGCCGCAGCAGCTCTACTGCTTCCGCAGTGCTGATATGCTGAATCACCACATCTGCACCGGTCTGCTTCGCCAGCTCCAAATCCCGTTTTACCAGACTGATTTCTGCCTCTCTTGGTGACCCTCCAATCTGATAAAATGCGGCTGCCTTGCCTGCATTTACACCATTATTCTGGATAAGCTGCGGGTCCTCCTCATGAAAACTGATTGGCTTTCCCAATGCCTTCGCCCGCATCATTGCTTCCTTCGTCAGCTCTGCATTAAGCAGTGGAATGCCATCGTCCGTAAAGCCGGCAGCTCCCGCCTGCGCCAACTCTTCCATAGGAACCAACACCTTGCCGCCCATCCCCATAGTCACATTCGCACAGGATGTAACATGAATTCCCGTTTCCTTGCCCCTGCTCAGCACATAAGTAAGGGTTTCTGCATTATCCACAGGCGGTTTCGTATTTGCCATCAGCACAATTTCTGTAAAACCGCCCTTCTTAGCCGCCTTGGCACCTGTAAAAATATCTTCCTTATAGGTAAATCCGGGATCCCTGAAATGCACATGAGTATCCGCAAGTCCGGGGGCAATCAGAAGACCTGTCCCGTCAATCACCTGCACATCTTCTAAGAATTGCCTTTCCTTGGCTGCGATTTCTTCCGTTTCTCCCTCATGCTGCAATCCTGCCGTTTCTTCCTGAACAGTGATCTTATCGATCCGCCCCTCTTTGATCTCCAAGTCTGCACGATAAAGACGCTCACTGACAGGATCAATGATTGTTCCGTTTTTGATTATAATCATGCCCACAATCTTCTCCCTTTTTGTGCAAAAATTTCTCTTTGGCATTATTATACCCGATTTTTCACTTCATGCCTATCATTAAGCTTCAGCAGCATCTGCAAGATTTTCAAAATCCTTACGCACATTCCAGAAACATTCTAACAGCTTGGGTGAAAATATACCACATTCTCCTGTTACAATCATCTGGAATGCTTTCTCCTTGGAAAATGCACTTTTATAAACCCTCTCATTAACCAGGGCATCATAAACATCTGCAATCGATACAATCTGTGCCGAAACAGGAATCTCTTCCCCCTTCAGTCCGTCGGGATAGCCCTTGCCATCATAACGCTCATGATGGTGTCTGCAGATTTCATAGCTTACCGTACCATATTCTTTATCCCATACATTCTTAATATTATTCAGAATCTCACAACCTCTCGTGGTGTGGGACTTCATATATTCAAATTCCTCCTGAGTCAGCTTTCCCGGCTTTAACAGAATTGCGTCAGGAACTGCAATCTTCCCAATATCATGAAGAGCGCTTGCTGAAACAATAATTTCCATTTTTTCCTTGGTAAGTCCATATTCCGGATAATCCTCCATAAGACGCTCTCCCAGAATACGGGTATATCCCTTTACCCGTTTAATATGCTCACCACTCTCCAAATTACGACATTCAACAACGTTACCCAAAATATCAATCACATTAGCCTTGCTTTGCTTCAACTGCTCTGCCTGAAGCTGAAGAAGCTTGTACTGTTTTCTCAGAGTTTCCGTCTGCTTTTCCACCTTCTGCTCCAGTTCCTGTTGATACTGGAACAAGGTAGCCACATTGCGCACCCTTTTTCTTACCAGGCGGTTATTAAAGGGCCGATGCACAAAATCACTGACACCCAGCTCAAAACATCTTGCCTCTGTCTGAACCGTATTTTCACTGCTGATAATTACAACTGCTATCTGATTGCTCCAGGGTTTTTGATTCATCTCCTCAAGCAATGTCAAACCGTCCATTTCAGGCATAATCAGATCCAACAGCATAACCGCAATATCATCATGAAACTTTTCCAGAACCTGAAGTGCCTGCTTTCCATTTTCAGCCTGCAAAATTTCATATTCATCCTTCAGAATTTCTTCCAGAAGTTCACGGTTAATTTCAACATCATCTACAATCAATATTTTGTTTCGCATTTCTTATCTCCTTGTACTATTGGCAAACACTGCAATTCGGTTTTCAATCTTTCTGATTGTAACCCCCTGCACTCTTTTCGAGGCCCAGCGTATCCCATCGATTTCAAAGGTAACTCCTTCATAAAGCTTATTTTCTATTACAGCATTAACAAATTCTGCCTGCTTAATATCGTCCTTCAGCTTGTTCTTTTCCTGCAACAGCTTTTCCATCTCTTTTTCCTTGGTATAAACAGCGCTCTCAATCTTCAGGTAAATTTCCATGGAGTTTCTAATCTCCGGCGGATATTTACGTTGCAGATCCTGGTGTGCATTCTGGAAGATGAAGAGATCATGATTTACATTTCTGATGGCGTTATCCAGCTCATTTTCCTTTTCTACGATCCTCTCTCCCATTCCCAGTTTAATAAAAGTAGCCAGTCCTGCATTATTTCCCAGATTAAATGCTCTAAGCCCAGCTTCCGCATGAACTGTACCTCCCGCAAGCATACCCTTTTTGCCGATAATAACGACCTTACGCTCTGCATAGAGTTTACAGTTTAGGAAATAATCTCCCTGAATATTTCCTTCCGCATAAATATCCGTAGCCTCAAAAAAGCAGCCAATTACATTACCTGCCGCATGCACCGACCCGGCTCCTGCTGCATTCATCCCCTGCTAAAAGGCTACATTTCCTCCGCTGATGATTTCTGCCGCTTCCACATACCCCTCAATAGCGATATCTCTAGTTGCTTTGATTCTAGTTCCGCTGCTCACATTTCCCTTGACACAAACACTTCCGTCAAATTCAATATTACCTGTTGCCAGATTCACATCATTCACTACAAGCAGATCAGAAACCTCAAGTCTCAGATTTTGAATAGTAACTATTCCCTTTTTGCTGGCAATATAGGTTCTTCTATCCTCCAATCTGCGGAATCCTATTCCAGTCAGAATACTTTGCTCCCTGCCCTTTCTTGCCGGAATCTGCCTACCGGTAACAGTAGTTCCCTTCTTTCCCTGAGTAGCGCTGTGATAATAAGCCAGCTTCTGTCCTGCCTCTACAGTTTCAAACCACTCTATGTTCCGATAGTCCACATTCCCATCTTCAAGTTCTTTCGGCGTTCGTGCAACCTGGGTACGGAAAAAGAATTCATACCACCCATCCTTTCCATCCTCAGGCGGCATACCACTGGCAATCAGCATAGGTTTTCTAAAACAGTTGCCTCTGACTACCTCCTCTATTACCTCATAGTCAATTCCATAACAGATCCCCTGCCTGTGCAGTGCCTTCATAATCTCCATGCGTTCAATTCCCGAAGAATTTCCTTTTAGCTCCAGATATGCCTCCATCTCATCCATGGACATACTGATTACAAAGTTGTCCGGGCTGTCCGTTTCCTGATACTCGGTCTTCTTTTCATGCACAGAAATAGGATGCTCCTTCAGGTAGAGCCTTCTTTTCTGCATTTCTCTTGGAGTGTACATCAGGCTTTTATAATAAGATACATCCAGCCCTTCCTCCAATCCCAGTCGAATTTCCTGCATCTGCTGCCAGCTGTAAAAAGGATTACAATACTGTTCCACATCTGCCATATTCTCCAGTCCCAGACGAATTTCTCTCATCTGCTGCCAATAATATTCTGTTTTTGCATAAATGGATACATCTAATCCTTCTTCAAGACCCGTGCAGATCTCCTGTATGGAAATGCCCCTTAATTCCTTCTGTAAATAAGGGTCAATATCCAGTCCCTTTTCCAATGCCCCTCTGATTGCCTCCAATTGTTCCGTACCATAACCTGCCTTTATGTATGGAATAATATTGACCTTGGCAAGCAGTGACAGACGAAGTTCACGTAAAATACCGGATCCCAGCTTGCAAAAGGGGGTTAAGTCCATTCCTTCCTTAAGTCCGAGACGAATCTGATGCATCTTGTCATAAGAAAGCTCCGGGTAGGCATATGCCTCCACATTGATTCCCTCGGCAAGACCATTCCGGATTTCCTCCATCTGAAACCAGTCATATTCCGGTGTAGCATACTTTTCAATTGCAAGCCCCTGCCGCATCCCCAAACGAATCTGTCTCATCTGAATGGATAGAAATTCCTTCTTTGCATAAACAGAAACATCCAGTCCGGCTTTCAAGCCTGCTTCTATCTCAGCAATCTTATCCTGCGTGAACTCCTGCATCTTCGTCCACTTTTCTATTTTACCCATCTTTTCTCCGTAATTAATAGTTTCTTTATCCTTCTACCTCTTCTTGCAACTTCTCAAGAGCACGGACAACTGCCTGGTAGCTTTCGGTCACTTTTTCCATTGTCTCCCGGCTTGCAGCCAAATTGCTTTCAACCTCATCCTCATTACGTAGAAGCTCTGTCAACTGGGAAGAAAATTCACCCAGTCTCAAAAATCCCAGATTCCCACAAAGTCCTTTCAATGTATGTGCAGCACGGAATGCTTCCCTGTAATCCTCTGCCTGCATGGCTTGATAAAGCCTTTCGTAGCTGGGATCTTTCAAAAATTTAAGAGCAAAACGCTGAACCAGTGCCTCACTTTGCAGACGCCCCATAGCATCCTCATAGCTTCCTCCAAAATCGTTATAGCATTCTTCTAATCGCATAGCTTCCTCTCTTTCCGCAATCTCTCTGTTTCACATCATAGGCATGACAATAAAAATGACATGACCTCACTTAAAAATTTCTCTTTTATCACTTTTGGGCATAAATCGCCCCACTATAATATTTTCACGCTATCACATAGTATACCCATCACCATGATTATTCAAGGAAAACTATTGTTTTGTCATTTAAAATGACATATAATTATAAATGATAGTACTATTTTGGCACAATGTGAGGATCAAATGGACTTTAAAGATAAACTGATTTTTTTAATGAATATTACTCAGACCTCCAACAAAGAACTGGCAAAAGGAATTTCTGTTGATCCTTCCCTGATCAGTCTTTTACGCTCTGGAAAAAGAAAGCAGCCTCAAAATGTACTACACATTAAAAATATGGCACTTTTTTTTGCCAAGAGATGCAACGCAGGGTTTCAGCGCAATGCGTTATCTGAGATGCTTGGACAAATTTCACTTCGTTCTGACATGCCTGCAGAGCTTCTGGCAAACCGCATAGAAAACTGGTTAAAAGACAACGAAGCCATTGTGGTGCAGATGATTGAGGGAATTGAAGATTCAAAGAGGATTAAACCCTTAACAGAAAATGCACAGAATCATCATAATCTCCCGGAAATATCGGTTCCTGTCTCTGGAAACAATACTACATTTTATTATAATGAGGAAGGGCGTCGTATTGCTATGCAGCAAATGATGAAGGTCATCCATAAGATTGACACCCCTTGTTCTATCCTGATTGTAACCGACGACAATCTGGAATGGCTACTTTCTGATTACATGCTCTCCAAGCAACTGCAGAGTGATCTGATGGAAATTCTGGAAAAAGGGTTTACCCTTTATCAAATCATGCCTGCCATGAATTTCCTTCCACGCTATACGGAATCTTTACAGTTCTGGCTTCCCATGTACAGTACCGGTCAGATGAAGGTTTACTATTATCCACGTATCAGAGATAATCTCCATCGCCATTCCACCATTATTGTACCTGAACATGTAGTCCAGACTTCTACCTCCATCGGTCTGGGGCCGAGCAGTCACATCAACCTGTTTTCCACCGACCCCGAGCTGATAAAAGCATATACCGAACAATTTTATGAGTATTTGTCCCTGTGTCGTCCGGCTTTGAATGCCTTTTCCAACCCCAAAGACTTTATCCCCTGTATTCTGGATATTTTTTCAAGACCCGGCGCTACAATTCAGATGGTCGAACCCCTCTCCGTCACCACGCTCCCCCGTGAGCTTTTGGAGCGCTGTATTACCGAGGTGAATGATCCAGTATGGAAAACCACTTATCAGCTGTATATGGATGAAATTCCTCATTTTGAAAAACGTCTGACCCAGGAAACTTACATTGATATATGCAGGCTTGCTTCCGCAGACGAGGTTCGCTCCGGCAAAGTCTTTATTTCTTCCACTTACGAGACCTCTCCCGACCACCCTCGTTATACGCCGGAAACCTATATTCTCCATCTGAAGAATATTATTCGCCTGATGGACCAGTACGAAAACTATTATTTTCTGCCATCCCACGAAAAGGAGAGGCAAAACTACAATCTGATTGCCATCGAAAGTGGTCTGGCTCTATTGATACACACCTCTGACCCACCATTGCTTCTGGAAATTCAACGTCCCGAAATGGTATTGGCTTGCAGGGAATATTTGCTTCGAAAAGCTGAGAAAAAAGGCTATGATGGCATTCACAAAACCAAAATCCGTATTATGCTGGAAGACCTGATTCAGGAGCTGCAAGGCTGACACTGTCAGCTTTACAGCTCCTGATTTTAATTAAACACCACTGGTTTATCCACAAATTCAGTTTTGATTACCACATAAGGGTAAGAAGGGGTATTTCTCTTTGCTGCCCCCGCATCTGCAGGATCTGGTCCAAGCAAAGTTGTATCTGCATAAACAGCATTTTCTGTAAGATACAGTGCATTAACCGCAATGCTGTAACCGCCGCTTATCTGCTCTCCATAACCCACACAGATATATAAAAAACCATTGTCCTGATAGGTAAGCTTAAATGCGTTTTGTTTCTTTTCATCAATTAATGCTTTCAGTTCCTCAGGAATATTATCCTCCGCCAGCACTGTAAACTCCAAATCCTTTATCTTTTCCAGAGGATCTTTTTGTTTGGAGCATCCTGCAAGCAGAAGAAGGACTGCCATTCCCAGTATTCCAATCCCATATTTAACAAGACTTACGCCCTTTTTTTTCATCTAATCACCCATAAATTTTCAAACTTTCTTTTTAACAATTTATGAGCTACCTGCGTAAAGAATACCTTAAACCTCACAGAAAACCGGTTACTTTAATATGCTCTGGCTCCCCAACGTTACCTGCACATTCTTTGACTGATATCCGGTAGGGCTTCCCTGCATAATCGTCAGTTCTACCGTAGTTCCTGCCTCATAATATCCAAGTTCCTCTTTCAGCTCTTCCATAGAGGTTACTTCCTCTCCATTCAGTGCTGTTATAATATCACCTCTTACAAGACCAGCACGCTCTGCGCCTGAACCTTCCATTACCTTGGAAATATATACGCCCTTCGGTGCATCATACAATTTTGAATATTCATCTACTACATCCACACCTGTAATTCCAAGATAACCCTGTTTGGCATCATTCACCTTCAGCCGCGTCTGCTTGCTCATCAGCTCTTCAATAATGGGTTTCGCATCAGAAATTGGAATTGCATAGCCGATTCCTTCCACTGCGGAACCACCAATCTTGTTTGAATTAATTCCAATCACTTCACCCTTAATATTCAAAAGTGCGCCGCCAGAGTTTCCCGGATTGATGGCTGCATCTGTCTGAATGAATGTGTTAACCTCGGTAGCATCCATCTGCGATGAGCTCTGGGTCGCAGAAGCAGCAATCGGCCTGTTTAAAGCGCTGACCACACCGGTAGTCACGGATTGTCCGTATCCCAGCGCATTACCAATTGCAATCACAGGTTCTCCCACTGTAAGGTCGTCAGAGCTTCCCAGCTTGGCTATTTTAATCTGACTCATAGTATCACTGTCAATATCGCTAATCTGCACTGCAATCACAGCCAAATCCTTGTCTGCATCAGTTCCTTTAATCTGTGCCTGCACCTGCTTTTCATCCACGAACTGTACGGTCAATTCCTCTGCTGATGCAACCACATGATAATTTGTAACCAGAAGAAGCTCTGTGTCATTCTGTCCTACAATGATACCTGAGCCGGAGCCTCCGGCTTCCTGACTGTATTCCTGTCCAAAAAAGGTCATTCTCTCTATATATCTGTTGTTTACCGACACTACCGCTGGCATTACATCTTTTACTACACTTGACACATCTGTAACCGTCGTCTGTGCAATTTGGCTGCCTGTTGTCTCTATATTGTCTTCCGTAGCAATGGCATCATCTATTATCTCTGCTATCGCACCCTCTGCCTGTCTGCTGGATGCTCCTGCCTCCGCATCGGCTTCTTTGATTTGTGTAAAACCTATCTTACCCTTTAGGAAATCCGTTGCTGTTGTTACAGCCTGAAATCCCACTCCTGCAAAGATACCAAAACAAAGTCCACAGCAAATTCCTATGGCAATCTTTTTACCAAAATCGGAGCCGTTTTTCTTCTTTGTAGCCTTTCCGGTATTAGAAGACTGCTGATATGTGCTTCCTCCCTGAAAGCTGCTTCCTGAACTGCCGTAGCTTCCACCTGTTCCGTATTGATAAGTATTATGATTTACAGAACCTTGTTCTGTGGAAGTATTATTATAATTGTTTGGATAATTATTTTCATACATAACAATTACCTCTTTTCCTTTCTTTTTATGAAATCAGTATATCCGGTAATTGTGTTCAATTTGTGATAAAAAGTTGTTATTTCTGTTACAAATTCCAAATTATTTCCAATATTCCCTGTTCATGGAACATACTTTTACCAACGTCTGTGGAAGTCTGCGATACCTCTTGCCCAAAAAATATCCCACATACTTACATCCACTCTGCCAAACCAGCTTCACAATCAGATGGGGCTTTCCAATCCTGCAAAGATAGCTACAGGTCTTCTTTACCAGCCTGATTCCCTCCGATTCTGTAGATAAACCCGAAAACACCTGTTGGTATTCTGCGTGGGATACCCCCAGATCAAAATTTCTTTTAAACTGCTCTACTCCACTGTAATTATGAGAATGTGCAATCTTTGCTTCTGCCACATAAGCAATTTTATATCCTCTGTCAATGACTCCTCTTGCATAAATCATATCTTCATTAAAAATTGTATGATTGGTAAATCCTCCCAGTTCATCAAAAAGTCCCCTGCGATAGGCGGCACATACATTGGAGGCAAAAAACGTTTTAATTCCCATACTGCCTAAATCCCCGGAAGATTTCGTCTGGGAGGCATCCGGGTAATTAAAACTGCGTGTATAACTTTCAATCACCCCACACCCCTTGGCTGGAAGCTGCCTTGCATATGTCATTCCCACCCCTTCATCCTGAAAGGGCATAAGCAAATTCTCCACCAGTTTTTCATCTGTAGGCACCGCATCATCCGTCATCATGATAAAATAAGGCGCCGTAGACAAAGACACTCCATAATTTCTGGTTTTTCCGTGATCAAACTCCCTCTTGGAAATATGCTTTACCATCACACCCGGATATTTCTGGCAAAAATCACTTTCTTTTACCAGCTCATCAAAGTACTTCTGTTCCGTATTAATCAGAATAATCTTCCCAACAGGCCAGCTCTGGTTCTGCAGTTTTTCCAAAAGCCTCAACAGCTTTTCGCCCGGCTTATACACCGGTATTATTACGTCTGCTTCAAACATCATTCTTTCAATTCCCTATTCTCAAAAAAGGACCAGCTTTTACGTTGGTCCTTTTTTTCATCCGCTATTTAATATAACCGCTTGTATCTGATTTTACCTTTTCACTGTATTCAAGAACCGCATCGGAAGGTGAATAGCTTTCATCCTCAAACAGGAACTCATGCAGCCATTTTACATTTTCAGAAAGGGATACAGGTACAACACAGCTTCCTTTGGAACCGATTGTTCCTGTGGCACGCAGGTTATCTGCAGGGAAGCCCGCCTGACCAGTAATCTCATATTTGCTGATTTCTCCCAAAAGCTCCAGAATTTCGGAAACATCCAGTGAGGTATAAACTTCATCCTTGTCAAAGATGGCATTAGCAACCTGATTCAGCGTTGCAGGAGAAGCTTTCTTTGCCTGATCCGCTACTGCCATCAGCACCTCTCTCTGACGCTCAGCACGCTTAAAGTCATCCCCGGCTGTATAACGGATACGACAGTATGCTGTTGCCTGAAGTCCGTCTAACAGCTGATATCCGGTACTGGTTACCGGTGTATAGCTTCTCTTCAAATCCTCTGCCATACAAATCTGGTAATTGTTGATATGCTGTAATTCCGCCTCATCTACATCAATCATAACGCCGCCCAGTGCGTCAATGGTATCACTCAGTCCGGCAAAACCAACCGTAACAAAGTCTGTAATGTTCATATCAAGGTTCATGTTCAGCATATTAATTGCCTGCATGGGACCACCCTTTGCATAAGCAGCATTACATTTATTATAGCTGTCATTTCCAAGATTTAAGTAGGTATCACGATAAACGCTGACCAGCTTACAGGAACCGGTATCCAGATTAATGGATGCAATCATGATGGTATCACTTCTTGTATTCTTGGTAAGTGCACCGGTTGTGGAGTCCACACCGAATAATGCAATATTTCGATACCCCTTCATGGTGGTCTCTATCCGTTCTTCCACCTCCGGGTTAATTACGATGTCCTCTTCAGGCAAATCTACCTTTCCTACCTTTTCCACCTTAAGCACACCATAAAGAACTACCACCATCAAAAGCAAAATAAAAATTTCCACAATAAAAAGGATAATTTTGGTACGCTTTTTCTTTGACTGCTGCTTTGCAGAAGCCGGTACCTTCTTTTTCTTTTTTACAGCAGCAGGCTCTTCCTGCCTGACCGGTCTTTTCTTAACAGGTTTCTTTGATGTCGTTGTCATATAAAAAATCTCTCCCTTATTTTCGTCGTTTATTCCATTTGGGCCTTATCATCCGTGATCTCTCACAAGATATTATTTTCGCATAAAACTACTTATTAGGCAAGCCCCTGACTGCTTTTTTAATTTATACTTAAGATTTGTAAATTCGTCTTATTATATGCATCCCCAATTAATAAGCATTTTTATTTATAAAACCTTTAAATATGGTAAGAAACATAATCTTGATATCAAACGACATGGTCCAGTTTTCAATATAAAATAAATCATATTCTATTCGCCTACGAATAGAAGTATCGCCTCTGTAGCCATTGACCTGCGCCCACCCGGTCAGTCCAGGCCTTACCTGATGTTTAATCATATAACGGGGGATTTCCTCTTTAAATTGTTCTACGAACTGAGGCCGCTCCGGTCTTGGTCCCACCAACGACATCTCCCCTATAAGGATATTAAACAGCTGTGGAAGCTCGTCAATACTTGTTCGCCGCAGGAATTTGCCTACCTTTGTAACTCTTGGGTCATCCTTTACCGTCCACCCCTTCTGCTCATCCGAAGGCTTCTGCATTGCCATCGTCCTGAATTTATACATCTTAAACGGTTTATTGTGGAGCCCTACCCTCTCCTGTTTAAAAATCACCGGTCCACGACTGGTAAACCGCACAGCCAATGCAGCCACTAACATAATGGGCGATGAGATAATAATTCCAAACAAAGCTCCCACAATGTCCACAGCTCTCTTGGCAACCCAGTTTAAAGTGTTGGTAAGCGGCACATAGCGAATATTAATCACCGGAAGTCCCATCAAATCTTCTGTATAAGGATGACTTGGAACTAAGGAATTGTAATCAGGAATAAACTTGGTGTGAACACCGGATTTCTCACAAAGATCCACAATATACTCCAGATGATCATAGTCTTTAAGTGCCAGAGTAATGGCAATCTCATCCAGCTTGTTTTCAGGCAGAATATACTTGATATTCTCAATTCTGCCTACTACCTTTACTCCTTTATAAACAGTTCCGCTGGGGATGCGGTCATCCAGAATTCCCCTCACCACATATCCCCACTGGGGATTGGCATTAATTCTGGTAATATACTCTTCCGCTGCCCTTGAATAACCAATCAGCAGAATATATTTCAGGTTGTAACCCTTTTTCCTGAAATAAAGCAGCAAATTCCGAATCATAGTACGACAGATGGTAGTAAGTGTAACATTAAACACATAAAAAATCCCCATCATCGTACGGGAAAAATGCTGCTGTTTAATCATATACAAAAATACGATAAAGATGACAATGCCTACCGTATTTGATTTCAGAATCGCTGCGATTTCATACTTCCGCCTTGTTGCACGCTTAGGTGCATACATATTAAAAGCATAGTACAGCAAAAGAAATTCAGGCACAAGAAAATAGAGGAAACTAAAATAGGTCCTCATATCAAGTGCACCTGCTCCGGGCTCTGTGTCTGCAAAAATGGTACAAAACTTAATATACCACGCCAGCAGGTAGGAAAAAATAACTACAACAGCATCCACCAGCAAGTGCAATCTATTAAAATGCTTCTGATTGTCCTTTATCATATCCTGTTACCTTCTTGCAAATATTTTACAATATTATTACAAAAAGCACAACTCAAAATTAGAGCACACGCCTGACCACGTTTATCCATAGCTGTCCCTGAATCCAGAAATAATTTTTCAGATTTTTTATACTGAAATGCACCTTGTTCTTCCGCCCCTCTTTTGAGCAGGATAAGCTGATTCCTTTACATATCCCCTTGAAATAAACCCCTCCCAACCCCTTGAGGGCAAAAAAGAACAGCTTGATCAGATACCCTGGAATCAGAAATGGAATATTAATCAAAATCTGCAAAAGCGGCATATTTTTATAAATCAGATAAATACTGTTCCTTGAAGATAAACTTACCTTAAATTCATTATGACGAGAACCACTGACCCCGCTTCCTGCATGGTAAACCACCGCATCCGGTACATATCTATTATGATATCCATAAATATTCGCCCGATACCCAATATCCATATCCTCAAGATACGCAAAATGATTTTCGTCAAAATATCCTATTTTTTCAAACAATTCATATCTGTAAATTGCAGCTCCGGCACAGGAAGAAAAAATACGTCCCGGCTGTGAATAGCGGCTGCTGGGCTGATCCTTCCCACGGGAATATGCCCATCCAAGGGCACAGTAGAAATCACCTGCTCCGTCCAACTGATCCGGCTTGTGGAGACTGACCATCTTTGCCGCTGCCGAGAATACCTGCCTGTCCTCATCCAATGCAGCTTCAAGCCCTGCAACCATTCCCTTTTCTGCCACCGTGTCATTATTGAGCAGCAGTACATATTCTGTATCAGCCGCCTGAATTCCCATGTTCACCGCTTTACAAAAACCGGTATTTTCCCCCATCTCTATCACTCTGATTTCTGGAAACCGCTCTTTGACCAGCGACAGGCTTCCATCCTGTGAGCCATTGTCCACCACAATAACCTTAGGAATTATTGTTCCCTCCCGGAGAGATTGTAGGCAATTTTCAATATACTGAATTCCATTGTAATTGGGTATTACTACCGTGGTTTTGTCCATTTATTAAATCCTCATTTAATTTATTCAACTTTTTCAATCATATTAGGATCCCACACAATGCGATATCCCATGTTCCGAATCTTTTCACAGAATTTTCTGCTAAGTTCCAGATAATCCACGCCCTCATTCAGGCAGTCCCGCCAGTCGAACCTGCCCGTTCCCGGATGTTTCAGATAGGGAAGCCCAATCAGTTCCTCCAAAACAGCTTCAGCGGCACCAGATATCTTCATGCATCGCACATCTATCATCTCTGCTTCCTGCTGTAATACTGCCCGGTGCATATAACCGCTGTACTCCCTGTGTAATCCCTTATATAGAGGTTCCCCGGAGGCTGTATATATTCCACCCGTTATTTTATTATGTCTGTCAATCAACTTTCCACCCACCACAGCTGTATCTGGTCGGTTCGACAAAATATCCGGCTGATAATCCACCCGGTAAAAGCCCAGATGGCGCAAATGAGATACGCTTCCTCTCCATCCCCTTGCTCTAAGGAAATCCTCCACTGCCCGTTTTCCCGCATCATAAGCATACTGCTTGCTTGCCGGATTTTCCGCAGTAGACTGGTCATGACATCTCCAGTGATATAAAACCTTATCAATATGTGCAATCGGAAGCTCCAGCTTCTTCGCCCTCTGCTTATCTTTTCCAAGCATTACGCTGACTGCCCTCAGCAAAATATCGTAGTCCTGTGCGCCATCACAGACACTGCGAAATCCCAGTTCCTGCATTAACTGACGTTTCATGACCATGAAATGGCAAATATAATTATTAGATAAAATTAAATCAATATTAAATTTCGGCTTTTTGTTTACCTCATAATATCTGGATTGTGCACCATCACATTTATCCTCATTTGAGTATAACAGTTGTAATTGAATGTCCTGTTTTTCATAGGCGTCGATGCAGCAAGCCATCTCGTAAAGTGCATCCGGCGTCAACACATCATCATGGTCAAGAAGACCTGCATAGTCTCCTGTAGCATACATTAAAGCCTGATTTGTATTGGCAGAAATTCCGGCATTTACTTTTAAACGCTTGTAAATAATCCTTGGATCTGTATAGCCTTTTACCACCTGTTCCACCACATCTGTAGCAGATGCATCTGCCAAAATCAGTTCAAAATTTCCATAGGTCTGATCCAGAACTGACTCTATCATGGCACGTAGATAAACTTCCTTTGTCTCAAAGGTTGGAACCAACACACTGAACTTAGTGTGAAATCTTTTTCCTTCCTCTATCTGTTCCATCAGCTCCAGATTGCTTAAAGGCTCATAGGTATAATCATCTGTCGCCTCTGTCTTCACCCGTTCCATCATGGCATAATATGCCTGCCTGATTCCGTTTTTCTTCAAATATCGCAGCGTCTTTTTCAAATTGCTGACTTTGATAATCTTTCCCATGCTTCTCCCCTGCACGCCGTAAAATTATTACCCTAATCTAAGAATCGCCCTGGGTTGGCAGGGCGATTCTCTTCTTAAATAAAAATACCTGTTTTATAAAAAACGATTTAGAGATAAGACTTCAGCGCCTCTGTAAGCTTTTCAACCTTATCCTGTGCATCTTCAAGGCTGCTTCCCTTCACACCCATGTAGAACTTAATTTTGGGTTCTGTACCGGACGGACGTGCACAGCACCATGAATCATTGGTCAGATCAAAGTAAAGTACATTGGATTTCGGTAATCCGGTAGGTGTCTCCTCACCGGTAGTCAAGTTTCTGGTAATATCCTTATCATAGTCTCTGAACTCTTTCACAGTAAGCTCCCCAAAGGTCTTCGGAGGATTGCTTCTCAATTTATCCATCATCTCTGCAATCTGTCTAGAACCGTCAATACCCTTTAAGGTAATTGCGTACTGGGTTTCCTTAAAGTATCCATACTTTTCATAGAGCTTCAGCATCTGATCCCAAACGGTAATTCCGTTCTTCTTGCACCATGCTGCCACCTCACACAGACACATGACTGCAACGATAGCATCCTTATCCCTTGCATGAGTTCCTGCAAGGCATCCGTAGCTCTCTTCCAGACCAAATACATAGTTGTTGGAGCCGGTCTGCTCAAAGAGCTTAATCTGTTCTCCAATATATTTAAAGCCTGTCAGAACCTCAATAAACTTCACATTATAATCCTTTGCAATTGCTGCTGCCATATTGGTAGTAACAATAGTAGATACCATGGCAGGATTTTCAGGCATCTTGCCTGTTGCAGTTCTTTCTCTTAAAATATATTCCGCAATCAGCATACCGGACATATTTCCTGTGAAGGGAATATATTCGCTAGATTTACTGTCTAATGCATAAATACCAAGTCTGTCGGCATCAGGATCGGTTGCCAGAACAATATCTGCATTCTTTTCTTTTGCCAGCTTCAGTGCCAGAGTAAATGCCTTGGGATCTTCCGGGTTCGGATAATCCAAAGTGGTAAAGTTTGGATCAGGCATTTCCTGTTCAGGCACTACATAGACATGCTTAAAGCCCAGTTCGGAAAGAATTCTTCTTGCCGGCACATTACCGGTTCCGTTAAAGGGTGAGTATACAATCTTAATATCATCTGCAACTTCCTTGATGATTTCCGGATGGATAATCTGCTTTTTCAACTCTTCCATGTAAGCGTCATCGATTTCCTTACCAATTACCTGATAAAGTCCTGCTGCTATGGCAGCATCCTTATCCATGGTCTTTACCTGATGATAATCCGTAACCTTCTTTACTTCTTCAATAATTTCTTTATCCTTAGGAGCGGTTACCTGTGCACCGTCTTCCCAGTAAGCCTTGTATCCATTATATTCCGGAGGATTATGACTTGCTGTGATTACAATACCGGAAATACAATGTAACTTGCGAAGCGCAAAGGATAATTCCGGTGTAGGGCGAAGTGCATCAAACACATATGCCTTAATGCCGTTTGCTGCTAAACAAAGTGCTGCCACATCAGCAAATTCGGGGGACATTCTTCTGGAATCGTATGCAATGGCAACGCCTCTGTCCTTACCTCCCTGACTGATAATATAATTTGCAAGTCCCTGGGTTGCTTTTCTAACCGTGTAAATATTCATACGATTAGTACCTGCACCAATTACGCCTCTTAAGCCGCCTGTACCAAATTCCAGTTCCTTATAGAAGCGATCCTCAATTTCCGCTTCGTCCCCTGCAATGCCACGCAGCTCCTCTTTGGTTTCTTCATCAAAGTAGGCATCTTCCAGCCAAAAATTATATTGCTCCTTGTAGCTCATATTAGTTCCTCCTGTAAATTTAATTCAATATGCGAACTTTCCTACACTGATTTCATTTTACCATAGTCTTTCTATATTTTCAAAGCAAAGTCACTTCGATCCAGTGAAAAGTTGGGATTATAATAAGGATCTCCCGCTTCCAGCACCTCTCTCCACTTGGACCTGAACTGTTCTGATTCCCTGTTATACCGCTCTGCCTTTTCTCCGTTATCATCCAGTCCTCTTGAAATGGACTCAAAATGATACAGCTCTGCAAAAGGGGTAAACACATTTAAATATCCCTTTTCCCGCAGCTTCAGACAGAAATCCACGTCATTTAAAGAGATTGCAAAGCTTTCCTCCAAGCCTCCCACCTCATCAAACAATGATTTCTTTACTAATAAACACGCACCGGTCACTGCCGAAACATTCTGGGCATAACATAACCGCCCCATATAACCCAGATTTTCACGATGCTGTTTGTAATGACTATGTCCAGCCGTTCTATGTGCTCCTAAGCCCAGAACCACACCTGCATGCTGGATGGTCTTATCCGCATAATAAAGCTTACCGCCTACTGCCCCTACATCCTCTCTCTGGGCATACATCAATAATTCTTCCATCCAGTTCACTGTAATCACCTGGGTATCATTATTCAGCAGCAGAATGTATTCCCCGCTTGCATGGGAAACGCCAAGGTTGTTCACTGCCGAATAATTGAAAGCACCCTCATAGGTAATGACTTTCACCTTTTCTTCCTCAGAAAGCTCCTTGTAATAATCAAAGGTTTCCTTTTCCGTGCTGTTGTTTTCCACCACAATCATCTCAAAGTTCTCATAAGTAGACTTTTCCAGAATAGAAGTAATACAACGCTTTAAATCTGCCACATGATCCTTATTTGCGATAATAATGGAAATTTTAGGGCTTCCGATAATCTGATAGCGGATTTTAAAAATGGTTTCAAACGCTCTGGTGGAGGTAATCTGAAAATGCTCAAAGCCATGACGCTTTAAATGGTCTGCCACCGCTCCCCTTGCAGCCTCAATGGCATAAGGCTTTGCACCGATATCTGCTGCCACACTTCCGGGATGGCTGCGCCAATAATATAGAAGCTTTGGCACATGCACTACATTTTTTGCCCGATCTGTAAGGCGAAGAATCATGTCATGATCCTGGCTTCCGTCAAATTTAGACCGGAACAACTCCGTTCCATCCAGCAATTCCCTTGCAAATACGCTGAAATGGCAGATGTAATTGTTAGCACGGAGATTGTCAATGGCATAATCCGGCTTAAAATGCATGGTCAGCATATGGTTGATATTACCACTCTTAAAGGTAGTTTCATCACAGTATATGTAGTCCGCCTGTTTTTCATTGATGACCTTCACATATTCGTACAAGGCGCTTGGATGGAGCACATCATCGTGATCAAAAAGCCCGATAAATTCTCCCGTTGCCATTGTAAGGCACTGATTGGTATTCCCTGAAATTCCCTCGTTCTGTTCAAGCTTCCTGTAAAGAATACGGTCTTTCTGAAGCTCCTTATCTCTGTACTGATATTCCTTCACGATTTCTGCCACATAAGCATGTTCACTATCAGAGCCATCTGCCAGACACAATTCCCAGTTTTCGTAGGTCTGACCCGTAACAGACTCTATCATTTCTCTTAGGAATTCCTCCGGGGTATTATATAGAGGAACCAGAATACTGATTTTCGGCATATATGGAAATACACATTCCCTTTGTTTTTTTGCCTCCGCTTCGTCTGGAAAGCTCTTTGTTCCATAGTTTTCCATTGCCTGACGCTCAATTTTCTTATATTTGAGCTTTGCCAGAACTCCCCTTAAATTACCGCAATTTTTCAATCTGTCCCTTTGTCGAATGACAAAATGCATTCCTCGCCGTAAGGGCGCAGACATTTTCCACAGGGGATTATTTTTAATTCTACTTAATTTAAAATTGAGATCATCACATCTTGCCTCAAGATCAGCAACACGTCCTGCCAAATCTGCATTACGAAGGTGTTCCTGCTCATAAGCCTTCCGATAATCAATCTCCTGCTCCAAATTCTGTTCCATGCTGCCTTCCTTTCTCATTTTATTCAATCTCAATTACCCAGTTACTCCAGTTTACCAGCTTCTGTCTGGAACACTGATCTTCTGCCAACATTCCAAACTGATATACCCCTGAAGGGAGCTCTTTTTGCCTCATTTTTGCCGCAAATCCAGTTAAATCTACATTTAACTGGTCTTTCAGGTTGTTTTTGATATCCTGCCTGTATCGATCCTCCACAAAAATTGCCCAAACCCGCTTATTTTCTCGGTTTTTCAGCAATAATCTCTTTTTATAACATGCGTTATCTGCTCCGATTATAAAGGAGTATCCCTGAAAATAATACCCCATATCTTCCGATTTAACCTTAAATCTTCCTTTTTCCGGTGTTACACCATACTGCCATTTATAGATATCCATGGCACATTCCATTCCCACCACCAGACACTGATCTTCCCTTGCTTTCTCTGCTTCCCCAGTACAGGAGGTCACGCAAGACCATGGCATATCCAATGTCACCTGATAGCGATAGGCAGGAGAATACTCCGATTCCAGCATATCTGTGGTTAAATAGGGATGATAAAAGGGATCTCTCCCATAAATCTCCTGATGTCGTTCATACAGGGTGTCCTTTTCCCGAAGAAGACGAAGCTGCTTTTCCTCCGATTCCCCATCTTTCCCCCGGCTTAAGGATTCATGGTGATAAAATACCACATCACATCTTTCTATATTATAGTATCCCATCTCATAGATGGTATAGCATAAGTCCACATCATTGAAGGCCACTGCCAGTTCCTCGCAAAAGCCCCCTGCCTGTTCAAATACTTCTTTCCTTACCATCAGGCAGGCGCCTGTCACTGCCAGCATGTCATGAACCCCTCGGTTCATTCCATGATAATGAATCTGCTCATCACTCAAAAACTGCAGCTTATGGGCAGGGCCAACTCTCAGATTGGTAATCCCGGCATGCTGAATTATATCGGAATCCGGATACAGCAGTTTCGCACCAACCGCCCCTGCATAAGAAAGGCATGCCTTTTCCACCATCAGATCCATCCAATCCGGTTGGATAATCTCCATATCGTCATTTAAAAATAGTAACAGCTCGCCCTTTGCCTTTTCCGCCCCCAGATTACACATCCTTGAAAAATTGAAGGTCATAGGCTGATACAGATAGCTACATCCCCGAAAATCTACCTCTTTTCCCCAATTCTCTTCCTTCAAATGTTGATTTAACAGCTCTGCTTTCTCCTCAATCAGCTTTCTGTTTTCATCATTGCTTCCATTATCCACCAGAATCAATTCAAATGGATGCCCAGATCTGGTTCGTTCCAGCAGGGAGTCGATACAATGAAATAACACTCCGGGATTGTCCTTAGAGGGAATAATAATGGACAACAGACCTCCATTCTTTACTGCAAAATCAGGCAGTCTGCAATCCTTGAGCTGCTCATATCCATCCTTTTTGCTGTGGTAAAGCACCTGGGGAATATGGCACACCGGCATCAGAGAAGGATGATGCCTCTTAGTAAAGGCATTCTGTTGTTTTAGCATTTCAAATAACAGTAAATATAACTGCTCTTTCTCTGATCTTTCCAATAAGCCCTTTTCTTTACAGGTAAGATAAGCCTTTTTCAGCGGCTCTGTCCTGACCGCCACCAGTCCACCAAAATAAAAACAGGATAGAAATCTGTCCGGTGACCAGTCCGGCTTAAACCATGGATTTTCCCTGACATTTTCTTCCTGTATATCTTCATCTCCATAAATCAGGATTATACTTTCATTTTCAATTATTTTTTCGCAGATCACATGGAGCGCAATTTCGTTCATTTTTCCATCATATATAGATAATAAAATAACATCTGTTGAAAAACTATTAAAGATCTTATCAACCTCAGAGAAAAATAATTCCAAAGGGACAGAAATACCTGTTGCTTCCTTCCGATTTTTATCCTCTTGCCCGAAAAAAGCAAATCCTCGACATAATTCGCTCTTTTCTGAATAATTTCCTTCATTTTCCTCTTGGCATCCGCCAAAAAAAAGTTTTCTCAAATCATTTGTCAGACATTTATCGTCTTTCAGAAGAATAGAGGACGCAATTTTTACCTCTTTCTCTTGCTCCCTAATCCAACGATCATAGGTCAAATTTTGGGCTTTTACCTCTTTTTCATACAATTTGTGCTGTCGATTAATTAATAACTGCTTCAAATTCTGTTTCAGAGATGCCACACATGTTTCCTCGCTTTCATCATATCCTGCGCCATATCTATTGGCATAGAAGTTAATTCCATTTTTACTGACAGAACATTATCTCCGGTCATGGGCAGCTCTGCCACCTTCAAAACAATGTTCGGATCCTGGGTGTCAAACACATAACATCCCGGCTGAATGGTCTGTCCATTGGTTTCAAGATACTTCTTCTGAAAAGGAACTGCTGTATCATTTAAATAAAGTTCCGTAATCTTCACCATACAGGATCGGTCTGCAGGATCCACTCTAAGGGCTCTGACATTTCCATCCAGAGGAATTTCTGCTTCTATCCTGAATTCATCTACATAAACATCTGGCATATAACAGGAATCCTCTTCGCTAAAGCCCTTTCCTCTGTCATAGTATACCTGAATTCTCTGATCCAATATCTTCTGCAGATGGCGTTCCATCAAAACCTTGGGATCCACGGAATAGGTTCCGAGACTGGCTCTGATCTCTCCCATGGATTTTAGCTTGCCAGTAACCTGCTTCTGGAATTTTCCTTCCTTTTCCCGATACTCCTCTGCCTCCTGCTGCGTGATGCCCAGTTTGTTAATTATTAATTCTAAATTTAATTTATTTCGTTTTTCTTCCTCAAGCACATAGCAATAAACCGCCCTGAAAGCCACTTCCCTTGAAGGAATCTTCTTCTCCATCGTCCATTCATAATCAATGACCGTCCAGCGGTCTCCATCTACAAGAATATTGGCGAAAATCAGGTCATAATCAGTTACTGCAGCCTCCTCCCCATAGGATACCAGCTCCACATAGCGGTCAAAGAGACGATAAAACCCGTCCATGTCATCTTTTTCCAGACATTCGTCCAGAAGTTCTTCCAACGTAATTCCCTTTTCGTAGGGAAACCATGCATAACTTTCGTCTTCTGCCAATTCACAGGGATTAATGTCAAGTCCGCTTCCCTCATAGCGCTTCTGCAAAAGCTCATAGGAACGCTTCATTCCCAGAATATGCTTCCTTGCTTCTTCATTCAAAGGAATCTTACGAACCACACGTCCCTGTGGTGTATCCGCAATTTCTGTTCTGAGAGCATAGTCTGCCGCACGGTCATTGGAATATTTCACATAGCAGGTCTCCGGCTCTCGCCCAATCACAACCAGATAAGAATTTGAAAATACATCAAACAGCTGATCCCTGATGATACCGTCAAAAACATATTTTTCATTAAAAAGTACCATCCTGTCTCTGTCAAAATTACGCATGTTATCTGTAAGTTCTCCCAGATTGGGCAGCCGCCTGTCGGAATAAACGGTGGTGGGGAATTTATAATCCGGGTAGGGGTAATAAAATGAATACTGATCTACGCCGCAGTTCCTGAATATCCGCTCCAGTCCTGTTCTTGTGAAGGTTCTGGCGCTTCCTCCCTCCGGGTATCCCTCCAGCCCGCTAAAATATGTCCCTACATGGTCTTCCTTACACCCTGCCCAATACTTTAATCCAAATTTATTTTCAATAGCAATTACAATACATCCGCTATTTTTAACATGCTTCTTCATGATTTTCAGGAAATCTTCGTAAGGTGTCTCTGTGTGAATATAGGACTGACCATACTCAAACACCCCTATCATGCAGGCAAAATCAAAATCCTCCGGCAGTGAAGGCTCAATATCATTAAAATTCCCCACATGGATTTCAATATTGTCCCTATCCT
>CAMBLS010000014.1 GCA_945868485.1 uncultured Lachnospiraceae bacterium
CGGTTCCATCGCAAAACAGCTGGAAATGCACCTGCGGTGCTACGGCAACCGGAAATTTCTGCCCGAACTGTGGATCAAAGAAGCCAGAACCTGAGCCGGCACCAGGTGCATGGAAATGTAAGTGTGGTGCTACAGCGACTGGTAAGTTCTGTCCGGAATGTGGCTCTCCAAAACCGGTTGCGGATGATGGATGGACCTGTTCTTGTGGAACGGTAAATAAAGGTAAGTTTTGTCAGAATTGTGGAGCAAAGAAACCAGAGGGAGTACCTCTTTATCGTTGCGATAAGTGTGGATGGGAACCGGAAGATCCAGCACACCCACCAAAATTCTGCCCAGAATGTGGCGACATCTTTGACGAAAACGACAGAAAGTAGCATAGGAGAGGAGGAATTCTTATGTATAGACTTCCATCTGAAGAAAAGCAGCATAAAGAAACAATCGGTGCTTTGATTTTGAGTATTATCATTATTATCGCAGGAATTGGCGGTATGATCTATACAAAGCACGAAAGCTTGGAGTATAAGAATTCTACGGATGTTCGAACACTTCATGCAACTGTTTATAGTTGTGAACAATCGAAAGAAAAAGATAATAATGGAGAGCGAAAAGAAGAATATAAGGTAAGATTTACTTATGAAATCGATGGAACGACATATGATGATTCTAAGATTTACTATAAAGAAATGAGGAGAGGAGATACCGTACAGATTACGGTTTACAGGAATTCAAAGGGAACATATAAACTGGAACCAGGACCAACTCCGATTTATTTCTTTGGATTTGCAGTAATGATTCCGCTAGGTATCATTGGTTTCGTCGTAATAAGTAAAGATCTTATTAAGTATCGCCGAGAAGAAAAAGAAGGTAGAAGACTGTAAGCATGGAATGGGAGAAAGGAACATGATGAAAACATATAGAAGTTTATTGGTATTTCTGATAGCGGTTATACTTGTTGGACTTTGTGCATGTGGCTCGAAAGAGGGAAATGCAAAAGGTAACGGATATAAAAAAGAGGTAGATACTTATACACATAAGAAAGATGACGCAACGATCAGTTTTGAGATTGCCAAGGAGTTAGGCTATCAGGAAAAAACGTCAGATACAAACACGTTAGAACTTGAAAATCAAGAGAACGATACGTTAATCGAAATTGTATATTTCCACGAGAATTCGAAAAGTTCTACTGTAGTGCGTGAGGCTGATTACTACGGAGAAGGTTTCAGTGATTTTGAACATATTACGATTGGCGATTACAAAGGATCTAAGGTATTTAGAGACTGGGGAAAAGCAGATGAGATTCATGAGTGTGAGATACGATTAGTGCTTACGGAACCATCTGATAAAAATATGGTTTATGCAGTGAAGGTGAATTTTAGAAAAGGTCTTCAGTGTGAAGACTTAGATGTGAAGGAATTTGTTGACAGCGAGGACTATATGCATTTCCTGAGTTCCTTTAAGGCGACATTAGAGGATTCCGAGGAAGAAACAAAGTAGGCATTCTTATTTCCATCTTCCTAATCCACGAAATATTCGGTAAGAATAAGGAGAAGGAGAAGGCACAAGAGGAACATGGGGAGACCAGATAGTCTGACAGATGAGGAGGGATGGATATGGGCTTATCAGAGGCGATGCTGCTTGCGTTTGCAACTACCATAATCTGTGCGTTTGCCATTGCTGAAAAAATCATTGACATAGACTTTGAACAGTTTATGCCGGAGAATTTGAAAAAAGCAAAAATGAAAAGAATGCTTGCAAAGCGCGAAACTCCGCTGCAAGGGGCAAGGCTTCAGAAGGACATCAAGGATTCCTTTGAAAATGTGTTACTTCCACTTGGAAAAGCAGATAAGAGTTATCTTCCAAAGAGAATGGATCTTACATTCCGCAGAAAGATGGTTCATCAGGTGGAACTGCTGGGAAAGCGTAAGCTTTGCCGGGATATCCGGGTGACGGACGTTGTACCGCTTCCGAAAAATAATTTCAAAAGATGGAATGATGACGGACGGGAGTGGAGGGAGTCTATCTTGCAGTGTAGTTCTCTGGAACGTCTGATTTCTCCTCAAGATGATGAAATAGTACATCAGATCTATCGGAAAAACAGTTACCTTCGGATTCTTCAGTCAAGGCACATTCGTCATTCGGATCGTCAGGGCAGGAACAAGGAATTTTATTCCGATAAAGGGAAGATCACCTGTCCATCCTGTGGAGCTGAGGTGGAGCTGAGCAGTCAGCAGGTCATCTGTCCATATTGTGGCGGTGTGATACAAAGTGAATTCTATGACTGGCAGACAGAAGTATTTGAAATCTATGAGAAGATGGGTGCAAATATGCAATACGGACTGTTATTGCTTGCTTACTCAGGTGTCATGTTCTTATGTCTGACCCTATGTCTTTATCTGATCAAAGATGCAGATGTTTCTCTTACCGTAGGTGTAATTGTTACACTGCTTATACTTCTGGGAATTGCGAGATTCTTTCGAACAAGGGAAGAAAAACAGGAAAAACTGTCGGAGAAAATCGTCAGATATTCGGAAAATTATCTGAGATCGTGTATCAATGAAGCACTTTATAAAGAAGTAAGTGATGAAGCGCTGATGGATTATGGAGTCGGTTCTATTGTATTAGAAAAAGTGGTTCATACGGACCAGACAACGGAAATAACAGTGAAGGTATATGGAACGGAGACCTACCTTCCTGAAAGAGGACAACCATATACGAAGAAAATAAAGAAAACCCTCGTTTTGCAAAGGGCAAGATATCCGGAAAGAAGGAAAACGGACGGTGTATTTTTTAAGGAAAAGGATTGTCCATCCTGTGGTGCCAATTTCATACCGGATGAACATAACTGCTGTTCGTTCTGTGGTTATAGCTTCCGGGCAAACAATGCAAAATGGGTAATGAAAGCAATGAAAACATCATAATCAGAAGAAAATGAATTTGCCGGGAATCCGGTAACATAGTAGGAAGGGAGAAGGAATTATGGCTAATAAATGTGCAATCTGTGGAGCAGAAATTAATTTAGTACAAACTCAGAAACTGGCGGATGGTAATTGCATTTGCCGAAAGAATTGTAGAAGTAAGGGTATGAAAGCATTTGACTATGTGCATGCCAATCTTCCAAGTGTTCAGTCACATTTGGAGCAGGTGGACCGAGGAACAAAACTTTGGGAATATTTCTTTGTACCTCGTCTGAAAACAAAGAATAAAGCGCAGAAACTGAAACGATTCGGTGGTCATCTTTACGTAGCAGAGGATATTGGTCTGGTGGCATTTACCCAGGTGGATTATAAATTCTTCCTATTTGGAAAGAGCACACGTGCCTGTGTATACCGTATCGCCGATTTGCGAGCTTATGAATTCGAAAAAGAAGAAGTAAGAAATGGTGATAAGACAGAGAAAAAAGAAGTAGCGCATCTTGCATTTATCAACACTCCGGGACTTTATGAGGTATTTGTTCCGATGAATAATGTCTTGGATTTTGAAAAACTGAAAAAGTATTTTGACAGTCTGTTTGGAATCCAGAAAACATTGGGTAATGCAATGAATAACTGGAAGAAACAGATGGATGCTGTGAAGGATATTTCAGTCGGATTCAATGCTGCGGTAAGAGGAGATGCAGATATGGCAGAAAAGGCAGAGCAGGCAATGAACTCTCTGGATGCTGCAATCTACGGAGATCGTACAGAATGGATTCGGAGAGCGGATGAAGCGCTTGCAGAATTTGACCGACAGGCTCATTAAGATTAAGGAAGGAGGGTTTTCATGGCAAACTTGCAAGAATATAAATGTCCTTGCTGTGGCGGTGCGATAGCCTTCGACAGTACGATTCAGAAGATGAAGTGTCCATACTGTGATACGGAGTTCGAAATGGATGCATTAAAGGGTTATGACGATGAGCTGCAGGAAGAACAGGCAGATAGTATGGAATGGGAAACCAATGCCGGTGGAGAATGGCAGGAAGGCGAAACCGAAGGATTACGTACCTACGTATGTAAGTCCTGTGGCGGTGAAATTGTGGGAGATGCCAATATGGCAGCGACCTCTTGTCCGTTCTGTGACAACCCGATTGTTATGATGGGACAGTTCTCTGGAGCATTAAGGCCGGATTTGGTAATACCATTCAAGCTGGATAAAAAAGCGGCAAAAGAAGGACTGATGAAGCATTTGACCGGAAAACGTCTTTTGCCGAAGATCTTCAAGGATCAGAACCATATTGATGAAATCAAGGGAATCTATGTTCCGTTCTGGCTCTTTGATACCGATGTGGATGCAAATGTACGTTACCGGGCTACGAAATTACGTGTATGGAGTGACAGTGATTACGATTATACGGAAACCAGTTACTTTATGGTACACAGAGGCGGTAGCGTTGGATTTGAAAATGTTCCGGTAGATGGTTCATCTAAAATGGCGGATGATCTGATGGAATCCATTGAACCATATCACTGTGCAGAAGCGGTAGATTTCCAGACTGCATACCTTGCCGGATATCTGGCAGATAAATATGATGTGACTGCAGAAGAAAGTATCGAGCGTGCAAATGCACGTGTGAAACAATCAACTGAGGAAGCATTTGCTGCGACTGTTCAGGGATATAATACGGTTACAGCGGAAAACAGCAGTGTACAGTTTAACAACGGTAAAGCGAAATATGCATTATATCCGGTATGGCTTTTAAACACGACATGGAATGGAAACAAATACACATTTGCAATGAATGGACAGACCGGAAAATTCGTCGGAGATTTGCCTGTTGATAAGGCGGCAGCAACTCGCTGGACAGCGATTCTGGCAGTAGCATTCACAGCAGTAACCTATGGTGCGGCGACGCTTCTGCACTTTATTGGACTATTTTAGGGGGGTGACGGAATGAAAAAGAAAATGATATCGTTTTTACTTATCCTCATCCTTTGTCTTGGTATGACAATTCCGGCATATGCAGAGGATTCCGAAGGCTTTGCGGATGAATATTACCGGGTGAATGATCTGGCCGATCTTATGACTGACAGTGAGGAAAGCAAATTGCTTGATGTGCTGGATGAAATCAGTATCCGACAGAAGATGGACGTAATCGTTATGACGACAGATACACTCGAAGGATTAACGGTTGAGGAATTTGCAGATGACATGTACGACTACTGTGAATATGGATATGGAGCAGATAAAGATGGTGTGCTCTTATTGATCAGTACAGAAGATAATGACTGTTACATATCAACCTGTGGTTATGGTATCACTGCTTTTACCGATGCGGGGATTAAGTATATTCCGAAACAGATGATGGATGATCTGAAATCGCAGGATTATTTTTCCGCATGTATGACATTTGCTGAGCTGTGTGATGATTTTATTACACAGGCACGAAATGGAAGCCCATATACAGCACGCACACTTCCAAAAGACGCCTTACCATTCTATTGGATCTTTATTTCCATCGGTGTTGGTGTGATTCTGGCATTCGTTATCGTCGGAAGAATGAAGGCACAGCTGAAGACCGTTCGGTTCCAGGCTGCGGCAGGAAATTATGTGAAAGATGGAAGTATGAATATCACAGAAAGCAGAGATTTGTTCTTGTACCATACAGTAACCAAGACGGCAAAAGAAAAGAGTTCTTCAGGCAGCAGCACCCACACATCATCTTCTGGTAGAACGCATGGTGGTGGAGGTACGAAATTCTAGGAAGGGGGTGACAGATGCTTTTGGTATGATTTCTAGTATCTGTTTTTGTTTGCTATGATATATTTTGCTCTGGGAAACCCGCTTTCTATTCTTGGGTGTGGGTATATAGTTTCTGGACAACTCTATTATACCATATCCAGTGAGGGGGTATTTCATTTTTAGTAACAAAAAATGCCGTATTTATGCGGCTTGTGGCGTTTCGCAAACGCCTAGATAATAAGTAATTGAAAGGAGAGAAGATTATGAGAAAAAAGTTGAATTTGTTATTTGGACTAGTGCTTATCATCAGTATGATAGTATTGACTGGTTGTGGAGGCTCCGGAGAAACAGGAGAAAAGAACCCGTATGAAGGGAAATGGGTAGCGGTGTCCGCTCAGATGATGGGAATGTCCGTCAGTATAGATGAAGTTTTCGGAGGAGATTTTGAATTTGAAGTGAAAAATGGCGGAAAAGTTTCCTTTTCAGCTGGAGACACTACAGGGAATGGAAAATGGTCTGTCGAAGATGATCAGTTTATCTTGAGCATCGAAGGAGAAGAAATGGTGGGAATCATCGGAAAAGATATTATTTCTTTTGATAATATGCTCGAGATGGGAGTAAAGGTGATTTTTGCAAAGGATGGAACGGATGCAATGGATCCGGCACTCTATCTGACAGAGGAGGAAAATGCAGTCATAGGTGAGTGGGCTGCAGAAAGTGTGGAAGAACTTTTAGGAGACGGACCTCAGACTTCTATGGAAGGAGTAGACAACATCAATGATGCACTGCGTCTTGATTTCAAAAGTGACCGTAATGTAACAGTTATTTATAAAGGGGAGGAGATTGGGACTTTCCCATGGTCAGTTGCACTGGGATATTGTTCGATTGAATCAGAAAATCCATCTCTTACAGTGATGATAAATGACGATGGTACTTTGAAAGTAGACTACAGTGATGATGATGACTACTACACATTCCACTGTGTAAAAAGTGACAGTGAATAACTGAAAAGGATGTGGAAATCATGAAAGGAGGGAAGACGCCATGAAAAATAAAATGTGGTGTTTGCTGTGTATCATGATATGCATGATGATGATAGCGGCATGTGGACAAAAAAAGAATCCGGAGAAGAAAAAATCGGAAAAAGCAGAGCAGGAAGAAACAGAATTTAAAGACAGAGAAAGTCTTAAATTAAGTTTATTTACAGTGTATTATCCGAAGGCATGGAACTACGATAAAGAGAATATGAAGAAAGATGAAGAATATTCTTACGTTAGATTTTTTGATGGAGATACAGTAGATGGATCCGAGAATGTCATTTCTATAGAAGCGACCAAGGAGGATTCATATACATATCGAAAGAGTTTAATTGCCTTTGGAGTGGATTTAGAGGCATATGCTGAAGGGAAAATGGACACTGTAACAATAGGAAATGCAGAATATACAGCAATGCCGGAAAGTAATTCCATAGAAAAAACGTATATGTATCGTTATGAACAGTCTGGCACATCCTATGATATCAGAGTAAGAGGACAGGAAATAGATGATTCTGACAAAGAATTGTTAGAAGGAATTGTGCTGAAATTAGAGGATGAAGGAAATAAAGACGCACCATGGCCATGGGAGGGAGAGCCTGTTGAACCTGTATTGGCAGAGCAGATGGTAGGTTCTTATACAATCGTTCCGGAATATATCCCATTTAAAGAAGCACAGGGAGTTATGCAGATTATGGATCATCAGTTTGTAAAACAGGGCAATCAAGTGTTCCATTTGCTGGAGAACAAACTGGATACTTATGAATATTCAGAAAGTGGACTTGAATTCGTATCTTCGATGGAATTAGACGATGATTTTGAATATTTGTCTGGGGACAGCAGTGGAATGTTATATCTTTCGCCTGGAATTGGAGATGTAATTGGCGTAAAAGATGGGAAAAAGGCACTTCAGACAACAGTAGACGGAGATCTGAATATGCATCCATCCGGAGAATGGGGAATCAGTTTCTGGGTGAACAGTGATACTCAGAAGATTGCGAATCAAGGCGGTAACCTGACGGCAGAACCGTGGATACTGACCGGATTAAATAAAGATGAAGAACGCAAGGGACTGTTTTCTATGATAGATGACGTACAGATCACGAATAGTCATATTATGGTTGCCGGCTCCATGGCTGTGGAAGATGAAGGCACAAAAATTGTTGTCTATGATTATGATGGCAATCAGCTTTTGAAATTAGGTGGAGAAGATATCAGTTCTCCGGACAAGCTCGGTTCCATTACAGGCATGGCGGAAACAGAAAATGGTTTTGTGGCTGCAGATGGAAATATGCGTGAAATACAATTTTGGGCAAAAGATGGAACGCACGTAGGTGCAATTTCTACAGAGGACATATTTGGTGTCAGTTATCCATGGCTGGAAGATATGCAGCTTTTAGATGACGGCTCTCTGTTAATTATGCTGACACAGGAACGAGACGACGGATCAGCAAATGAATTGATGTTTTTCAGGTTGACAGGATTTTAATTGAAAAAATAAAAATCGCTTGCCGGCAGAAATTTATCTGCCGGCAAGCGATTTTTCTGTTTTCTGTTTCCAATATAAAGGTAGAATTTTATCACATCAGTGAATCAATTTTCATATTTATCGTATACAGATATATACAACATAAATGGCATAGAGGATCAACATCAGGATCCCCTCCTTTTTATCGAGTGCTTTTTTGGTCCATGCCATAATCCATACGATAACACTGAATACAAGCGGAACAGCTGGGAAGTGTATTGAAGGACGGGAGTTTATCATTGCACTTCCGGAAAGTTTTGTTGAGTACAAGGCAGATGATGTGGTAAGGCTTTTCACGGACAGCTTTCATAAAAGGTACGATGTGGAATGCAGTGCGGCACTTCACCATAACAAGAAAATGACCAATTACCATATTCATCTCGTATTCAGCGAACGGAAAATGCTGGAACATCCAGAAGTGAAAATTGCTACCAGAAATATGTTTTATGATGAGCAGGGCAAGCACAGACGCACGAAGAAAGAGATTTTAGATGAACAGGGAAATCTTCGGGCAGGATGCAGTATTATTTAGGTAATTGCGAAACTCGTTAGATTTATTTGTGTTTAGAACACAAAAAGAAAGAGCTTTACATTTGGGATATAACTTAAACATGGGGAGTGACTAATTTATACTTTGGGGCGCACTTAAATAAACCTCTGATTTAATTAAGCTGGTAAGCCTAAGCAATGAGTGGTTTCAAACTGCGAATATATTCATGATGATGAATTTTGTCTGCAAGAACAACGGTAATAAGTTGTGTGATACCTGCAAGGATCAAATCTGCATGGAGCGTTTTTTCGTTTTGTGTTTTTCGTCCGGCAAAGATGCAAATATTTGTTGATGCAGATGCCTGCCCTGTAGTTGCAATCATTGAAAAAATCGCAAAAGAAAATAGTGTTCCGGTAACGTTGTTGTGTGATACGAATCATGTTCTGTCATCAGCTTATAGGGAAGTTGTTGTTGTCGGTGCAGGAGCAGATGCAGTAGATTATAAACTGATCAGTATCTGCCATAAAGGAGATATTGTCGTATCACAGGACTACGGTGTAGCTGCAATGGCATTGGGAAAAGGTGCTTATGTTATTCATCAATCAGGTAAATGGTACACGAATGATAATATTGATCAGATGCTAATGGAACGTCACCTGAATAAAAAAGCCAGAAGAAGTTCCCGTAAATGTCATATCAAGGGACCGAAGAAGCGGACGGAGGAAGATGATGAAAGATTCGCTCAATCTTTTGAAAAAATGCTTTTGATGGCACGTGAGAAAGATGTCAGATGAGGAATTATAGATGCAGAGGAACAACAGAAGCTATAAAGACTTAAAACAAAAACAGAAGAGTGCAATAGCAGATAAAACATACAAAATGTACTTGAAGTTTTATCTTGAGAATCAGCGAATGCCGGTTGATGCTGAAGTGAATGATATATGCAAAAGGTTGTTTACAGCAGTTCAATCGCTTGCTCCTAAAACGGAATATGAAGAATTTTATAAAATTATGGAAAAGCGTGAAAAGAGTTATGAAGAACGTATCCTGAGAGACATTCAGAGTGGGATTACACTGGAAACACTTATGGCAAAAAAACATAAGAAAACGCCGGAAGAAAAAGCAGCTGTTGCGAAACAAAAGAAGCAGCAGAGGCGAGCAAGACGGAAAAAAGAAACAAGAGATAATCTGGCTAAAAAAGAAATTTTGCAAGATGACAGATTTTTCTTTATTGCTGGTTATACCTCCGGAGGTGCACCGTATGGTGTCACCTGGGAGGAAATGGGTCTGAAACCTTGGGAAGATTTGGAAGAGAATAATTGAGTTGTCAGTGCAATTTTTATTTATCTCTTGTGACTGAAACTGGTTCCCGTTTTGCCGGAAGTAAGTCAGAACTGATCTCTGGAGCATCGAGGAGTGCAGTGAAATTCTGCTGAATGATCTCCAGTGTATTCTGCTTTTTCTGTAATTCCTGTTTTTCCCGGACAGTAGCAGTCTGTTCACATTCAAGATTTTCAATTCGCTTCTGGATTTTATTAGAGCTTGGGATTTTGGTGACACCGAGATCCTGAAGCTCTTTTTTTAGTGAATCGTGGAGTTGGTATTCTGCCTGATGCTTACTGCGGTATGCTTTTGGATTTTTTGCAGATTTGCAATCTTCAATCACTTTACGGCAGAGCCGGTAAGAATCACAGTGTTTCTGAATGACTTTCTGTCTGCTCAGATTATTGTTGATTTGTGTTATTCTCTGATCAGCCGCTTTAACAGAAGCTTCAATGTCAGAAACATGCTGCTGGAAATCTTCATAATTCAGCAGGTTATTTTCGGAAAGATAGTTGAAGGTGCGGGCTGCCTCTTTTAGATTATTGAGCTTTGCCCATCGTTCAAATCCCTCTCGATTTCCAGTTGTGACATAAGTGGAGATATTGATATACAAGCGAGCTTCTCTGGACAGATGTCTTGGAGTTTTTACTTTGCTACGATTTTTAGCCAGACGGATGCGAACATTTTCTTCGGAATAATAGCTTCCGAGAGATTTCATATAAGTGAAGTTCTGCTGTTCCGGTGCACGGAATGACAGGTGCTTTCCTTGGCGGATTTCATATCCGGCTAACTGCATTTTCTGTAGAAATTCCTCATAGTTGATGGAAGTCCAGATTGCTTTATCAACTGCAACACGTAGCTTGGCTTTCCAGCTGGTGCCACGATGATATTCCATGTTCTCCTTATAACTTTTGCCTTTTTCTCCGGTTGGCATACTGGTGGCAAGTCCATTTTCATGGCAGATACGATTACTGATCCGGCAGATTTTATGGTAGCTCCGCTTATTGGAAACATACTTGTGATGATCAACAAAACTTGCTGCATTAAAGATGATGTGGTTATGGATATGATTTTTATCAACATGGGTGCTTATCACATATTCATATTTTCCTTTCAGTACTTCGTTTGCAAATTGTTGCCCTAAGCGATGGGCAGTTTCGGCATCAACTTCTCCAGGTTTAAATGACTGGATCAGATGAAATGCCAGGTTATCACCTTTGTCCATTCCATTCTTTTTTGCCATTTCTCTTGTCATAGAAAATTCAAGATCTGCAGTTTCCGGGGAACAGCCAAAACTGGAAACTAACAGTTTTTCTTCTGTTTTATCTGGATTCGTGATGTAGTCCAGAGCTTTCTTGTCTGTTACTTTAATTGGGAAGATCTTAAGATACGCCATAATTCTTTCACCATCTCTTTTAATTCTTGCTTTTCTTCCGGATACAGATCACCGGTGCTGTTTACTTTTTTGGCAATCTGATTAATATTCACACCGATCTTATGCATTTCCTCATACTGTTTCTTCAGTGGAGTGGTATCGGTGTTGACGATGTAACCGTCGATTGCCATTTTACGAAGATAAGCTCCCATATTTTTTGTCTTTGATTCTATCATCTTTCTGCGGATAAGCTTCCGTTCTTCTTCTGTGACATAGAAATGGATTTCTTTGTTTCTCTTTCTTTCAGCCATTAGCGTTTCTCCTTTCTGAGGGGGCAGTAGTATCGTTGCTTTCAGCGTTTTTCAATTTAGGGCAGGGTTCCCTAAATTAGGATTTCCCGGAAGTGTATCCTCACTTCCTGTCCTTGCTGTTCTACCCTCTAATAGATAAATTCAGGTGAAATAGAGAATTGCAAAAGAATTTGAGAAACTGAACAGGTAGTGCAGCTCATGAAAATGTGGTATGATTATTGTCAAGATACGAGAACATCCAGAGGTGAAAAAAAGAGTGGATAGAGAAGAAATCTTTGAATATGTGAAGAAGCAGTATGGAACAATACCTGAATTCTTGTGGAGCAGTTCTCCGGATAGTGCAGTGCTTCGCCATCATAATGGAAAATGGTATGCGGTGATCATGAATGTTGAGAGATCCAAACTTGGATTGGATGGAGATGATACCGTGGAAATTATGGATGTGAAATGTGATCCGGAAATGACAGGAATGATTATCCAGACCTATGGTTTTCTGCCGGGCTATCACATGAATAAGCAGCATTGGATTACGATTTTGTTGGATGGAACAGTAGGAGAATCGAAAATATTGGATTTTCTGGATATGAGTTATGATTTGATTGATGGATTGCGGAAATGATAAGAAGATTTGAAAATAAGGATTTGGATCAGGTAATGTCCATATGGCTTCAGGTCAATATGGAGTCACATTCTTTTATAGAGGCAGATTATTGGAAAAATAATTATGAAATGATCAGAGAAATGATTCCAAAAGCTGAATATAGAAAAATATATCATAGAATGTCATAACGATTTTGATACATTCTATGAGAAATACCGTTCCATAATAGATAAGATAGATATAGAAAACATGGAGATTGTGGCATTTCAAGTGACTAGCTGTATTGATGAGTGTGCTGAAATAAAGAAATATGGATTACATAACTTGCAGTGGGTATTGAGTAATGACACCAATCTAAACAGATTTCTAAAAAATAATAGTATAAGTTTCGATATTAAAAGTAAGATGATGTATATAGGTGATATTGCCTATGATGTAAATTATGAAAAATATAATGGTTTAGATGTGATTTCAAAAAGAAATGAGCAGTTGCATAAGATTGGACATAAAATATATTATGATTTTCAGATCAATGCATTTCTGTTTTGTAAAGATATTTATGATTACTCAACCATTCATGAAGCACCGGAATTTCTCTACACGCTATTACTCTTGAACGAGGCAACAAAGGGAATTGATATGAAATGGAAAAACATGTGTAAACCGTATGTTGTTAAATTTAGAAGTAAGTTAAAAGATTTTGCTTATTTTACATTTTATGGCAATGAAAGCGAATATGAAAGAGACAGTCAGGATAATTGGTCTGGGTTGAGGAGACTGCTAATATCAAGAGCAGTTGAAAGTGCATTTAGTGATTCGGCATCACAAATCTTTGCATATATGAAACCACATACAGTAATTGCACCTGAAAACATTATTGAATATGTACCTGCCGAGAAATGGAGGAAAGATGTACTTAAATACTTTGGGGAAGAATGAGATGTATATATCAGTTGCTGAAATATTGGAAACTGATATGGAAGTTGTAAAAAAGTTTGTAATAGAAAATGCAGATGAAATTGTAGATTATCATTATGATGAACATAACATTGAGCAGATGAATTTGGACAGCCTTATAAATGGCAATGAAACTAAAAGAATTGATACTTTAATTGTAAATCATATTACACCTAGAGAGAGCAAAGAAAGTATTTGGCAGGAAGGTTTGCTGACTTTGTCTCATGCATTAACAAGAAAAACTGCTTTATCTGATTACTTAAAAGAACTGGGGTTTACGTTTGCGTTTGATGAAAAACAGATTGTTATGAGCATGAATGATAAAATTGTTGAAGTGGAAAATAAGTTGGGAACAAACTTAAAAATGCGGCTTGGTGGTGAGAAAACACTAAACGATTATAATGTTAATGGATATCTCTTTGTGGATGAATTTGAAGAAGAAGCAGTAAGGGGATGGCTGGGTTCACCAGAATTCTTGAAGAGTTTAGCAATCTATTACAACAAGAATAGTATTGCAGATAATTATGCTGATAAATGTAATAATTACTATGTTTCTTTTGAAGTGCCATTGGATAAGGTGGATATAGAAGGATTTTCTGACAAAATAGATGCAGAAAGAAAGACAGGTATATTGTTGAAATATACAATCAATGCACTGGCATATACTGAAATGAGAAGAAAACCATTTCTTTCAATGTATAATCCGATTATCTTTTTAAAAAGAGATTATAACATACCAAAAGAAGATATCCGAAAAATATGGAGACTTCAGCGTAAGCAAAGAAAGTGGATACCTGTAGAAATTAATGAAGGTGTAAATCAGCAATGAGTCACATTATAAATGGCATACAGAAGATATATCTAGAAAACTGACCAATATATAGTGGTTCGAGGGGTATCGGTACTTTTTGCGAGTACCAGATAATTCATTCTTTCAGAGTAGATATTAAAACCGGGGATCTAATCCTCGGTTTTTTTCTGGCTGGAAGTTCCATCGTCTAATTTGAAAATATCTTCCACGCTCATATTCAGATAATGGGCAAGTCGGATTGCCATTTCCAATGAGGGGTTTCGCTCCCCACGTTCAATTCTGCCGATGGTACGGCTGCAGGAGCCGGTTGCTTCTGCAAGGTCTTCTTGAATTAGATTTCGCTCCACACGAATATCTTTCAGGATGTTGCTGATTGCCATCCAATCACTTCCTTTAACTTTATTATTGTTTCAACAGCCGGTTTGAATGGCACGGACTGTATTACGATTATTGAAAACCGGGGATGTCGGAAGCATCACACTTGCCGACAACTCTGCCGAATATTTTAAAAGAGTCCGATTCCTGAATTGCGATAGGTTTGTATTTTTTATTCAGGGAGATCAGGAATAATCCATCCGGTTCATCATGGAGTTTTTTGATGTAGGCATCTCCATTGAGGTAGAAAATACCAACCTCTCCATTGCAGATGCTGTCTTTTTGCTGGATCCATGCAATTTCCCCGTTGTGGTATTCCGGTTCCATACTGTCTCCGGATATCCGGACTCCAAAGTCGGCATTGTCTGGAGCAAGATCGCCTACTTCATAGGATTCTTTTGGTGAATCGGTTAAAAAATTACCGGTACCTGCAGAAACGGCATCTCCGAAGATGTCCATAAATATTTCCTTTTTACGGAAAGGAATAATGTTTGCAATTACTGGTTCAAACAAGCCGGAGGCTTTTAGTATTTTTGCGTAGTCTTTTATCTTATCTTTTCCTTCCTGATTCAGACCGTCCATTACACTGTATGGATTTTTCCCGAAATAAGCATCATAAATATCTTCAATATCCAATAATTTACAGAGAGTCAGAAAAACATGCAGTCCTGGTTCTCGTGCATCCGTCTCCCATTTGGAGATTGCCTTCGCTGTAACGTCAATGCCCTGCTGTGAAAGTAATTCTGCAAGTTCTGGCTGCGAAAGCCCTTTCTTTTTTCTGTTTTCTGCAATAATCCTGCCAATAGAACGCATATATTCGCCTCATTTCTACGAAATTCCGTTAGATTCTTATAGATGCATTATACAGCACAAATACAACAAAATCAAGAGAAATCTCCGAAATGTAGATAATACAACCAAAATGTCAGTTTACTATCTCCATAATGTCGGCTTATACTAACCATGCAAGGAATGATAAGAAAGCCGGACGGAGGTGAGAACAGGATGGGTGACAGGACAATTTTACATAGTGATATGAATTGCTTTTATGCCAGCGTAGAAATGCTGCATCATCCGGAACTGGAGGGAAAGCCACTTGCTGTAGGCGGTGATCCAGAAGCAAGGCATGGTATTGTGTTGACGGCAAATTATATTGCGAAGAAATGCGGGGTAAAAACAGGAATGGCACTCTGGCAGGCAAAACAGGTTTGTCCGGAAATCGTTTTTGTGCCGCCGAGGATGGATCTGTATTTGAGATTCTCCAGTATGGCGAGAGAAATTTATTCAGAATATACGGACAAAATTGAGCCGTATGGAATAGATGAAGGCTGGCTGGATGTGACGGAAAGCAGCAGTATCAAAGGCGATGGAATGAAGATCGCACAGGAAATCAGTGAGCGGATTAAGTATGAACTTGGTATTACCGTGAGTATTGGCATTTCCTGGAACAAGATATTCGCAAAACTTGGCTCTGATTATAAAAAGCCGGATGCCATCACACAGTTTCATCGTGGCAATTACAAAGAAATCGTCTGGGGGCTTCCAGTGTCAGATTTACTGTATGTTGGCAGGCAGACAAACAAGAAATTGAAGAAACTGGGGATCCATACCATTGGCTAGCTGGCACAGACAGATGAAAAGCTGCTGGACAGCCATTTTGGAAAAATTGGTCTGGTGTTATGGGCATTTGCAAATGGATATGACTCGGATCCGGTTTGTACGGAAGGATATGAAGCTCCGGTCAAGTCCATTGGAAACAGTACAACGACACCGAGAGGCCTGGAAACAGATCTGGATGTGTGGATTATTCTGATGGCGTTATCGGAAAGTGTATCTGCCAGATTACGGAAACATGGTTTCAAATGTAATGTGGTGGAAATATCAATCCGGGACAACGGGCTGAACAGCATCACAAGGCAGATGCATATCAGCCAGCCAACGAATATTACGGATGAAATTGTAAAAGCAGCATTTGAATTATTTAAGAAACATTACAGATGGGAGCATCCGATACGGAGCCTTGGCGTGAGGGGGTCTGATCTGGTAATGGAAGATATTCCGGTTCAGCTTGATCTATTTGATAATCAGGAGAAACGGGAAAAATTAGAAAGGCTGGATCGGGCTGTGGATGAGATCAGACGACGGTTTGGATATTTCAGCATACAGCGGGCAGCAATGTACCAGGATAAAGTCTTATCCCACTTGGACGCCGGTACACATACGGTCCATCCTCACAGTTATTTTCATGGATAATGGGAGGGATAGATTTGAAACAGACATTAACCAGAAAACAGGAAGAAAGCTATCAGTGCATTGTAAGATTTACCGAGGAGCATGGATTTCCGCCAACGGTCAGGGAACTGGGGGCATTACTGGGAGTTGCTTCAACATCAACGGTATTTTCCAGGATCAGGCAGTTAGAGAAAAGTGGATATATCCGGAGAGTTCCGGCATCTCCAAGAGCAATCGAAATCCTGTGATGGAGGTGGCGGTATGAATAAGGTATATGTTGATGTGGTAGCAGAGTTCAGTAAGGAAGGCTGCCTGATTCCAATCTTATTTGTTTGGGAAGACGGCAGAAAATACAAGATTGATAAAGTGCTTAAGATTGAACGATGTGCCAGCAGAAAAGCAGGCGGTGTTGGTACGATGTACACCTGTATGGTACAGGGAAAGGAAAGCCATTTGTTTTTTGAAGTGGACAAATGGTTCATGGAAAGGAAGATTTCATAATTAAAAAAAAGAATATTAACCGGCGGAGATAGTCACTTTCCCTTTATATCCCGTTGGTTTTACATAAGGATCCGTATTCTGATCAGCCGGTGTTCCCCACAAATACCATTTGGAATATGGATCCTGCAAAGAGTAATTTAGATTGCTTTCCATCAAAATCATGGGGAAGGCGAACTGGTCTGCAAGACCTACCAGTTAGTGTGATTGTTGATAAGGAGAAATAAAGATTTATGACAGACAGAGATTATGCAATTAAATCAATGAAAGAGATTACGTTCCAGATGGCAACCCATGCACAGGATTATCTGGAAGTAAGCATGGACAGGCATTATGAAGACATAAAGGCATTGATGGTGAATTACCAGAAACTGATTTTGGAAAATAAGATGGTACTGGAAGAACTGGAAATGGAATGCCAGGAGAAGATCAATGAGGATATGGCATATGCGTTGAGTTATCTTGATATTTACGGGAAACAGCTGAATGTGACAAAACTGAAACACGAGATGAATAATCTGATGGTCATATATGGGTTGTCGGATATGGTTTACCGGGGTATAACGTTGGTAAAATATTATGCTCCGGATGGAGTAACGCTCAGCGAGATTATCCATTCCTGTTTTTGCAGCCATTACAATAAAACAGATGTGGAAGTCCAGCAGGAACTTGGCATTGGAAGGACTTCGTTTTATAAAATGAAGAAACAGGCATTGCGGTATCTTGGCTTCTACTTTTACGAGATCGTAGTGCCGCAGGCAAAAAACAAAAGATTCAAACCCTCCTTGGGTGTGGAAGAAGAGTAGGTGAGTGGGATGAGATACGAAAATTCAATGGTAAAGATTGCCGACGATATTATCCGGGATCAGCAGGCAGAGAGGAAAGTTCAGAATAAAAAACAGAAATGGCATGATGAGTATGCTACCTTGAAATTTTTTCGGTACATATGCAGAAATGTTGGAAACCTTCATGAAGGAGAAATCCAGCGTTTGGTATGGAAACTGAAACAGTCTGATAAGAAAGCAGTCGAAAAACATTTAAAAGGCTATGCGTGGGAATTTGATTATGAGAAAATGTTTTCTATATTGACGCAGAATCCTGTTTGTCAGAAAGTATGTCAAAAAAATAAATATACAAGCTGGATGCATCTGATCAGCCGATACTGTACAGAAGATTGTTAGGAAATAAGATACCTTCTTGCATCTATCAATGAATTATTTTATGGAATAAATCCTGTATTAGTTCTATAGAACGATAACTTGTTTTACAGCTTCTGTATATCGGAACAGGCGGTAGTTATACTAACTTTAGACCGAAAAATAGTTCTAAAGGAGGTGCTGCGATGGATCTGAAAGCTGTAGGACAGAGAATTAAGATGGCAAGGGAAGCAAAAGGTCTGACACAGGAAGATTTGGCTGCCATGGTGGAACTGAGTCCGACACATGTAAGTGTGATTGAGCGGGGATTGAAAGCCGCAAAACTGGATACGTTTGTTGCGATAGCCAACGCTCTGGAAGTTTCTGCAGATTCACTTCTGATAGATGTTGTGGCACATTCTGTAACTGGTGTGACGAATGAATTATCAGAAATGATCGGGAAACTTCCAAAAGAAGAGCAGAAGAAAATCATCAAAGCGGTCAGGGCATTAACAGAATAGTTTTTATGAGGAGGGGCGGAAGCCCTTCTTTTTTTGCGGTTTTTGTCACAATTTGTCAAACGAATGGGGATTCTGTTTTGTTTTTATTTGTGCTATAGTAGTTCTAAAGAACTAATACTAATTCAAAAAGAGGAGATATAAAATGCACAGAAAAACTATTTTTGAGAAGGTTGCTGAAAAATTCCATACCACTCCGGAAGAGGTATATGCGGAAATCCAGAGAGCGATTGATGCCGGATATGATAACCCGGATCCAGAGGTACAGGCAGAATGGCGCAAAGTTAAAATAAAAGGGGATCGACCAACACCGGAGGAAGTAATTAACTATGCAGTAGGTACTTTAACAGCAGAACAGAGGTGATTATTAAATTGAAGAGGAAAAAGTATGCGTTAATATGTCTGTTATTAGCAGTAGCCTTTGTTTCGGGTTGTGCGCAGAAACATAAAGAGGGAGAGCCGAATGTCATTAGCAGTATGAAAATGAATCAGGATGAAACACTTACTGTTGTTGCAAACAGAAAACAGATTGAAGATAAAGAGGATTTTGCAAAACTCCTTGTCAAAAAATGCAAGGATAATTCTTTTCAGTCTGTTAGATTCTCTACAGATTATGGGTATGCCACCAGCCTGAATCTTAGAGTATATCTCTGGGAAGATGAGATAGAAGGACAGGAGCCGGTAATGGTGGTGGAATATAAGCCTGTTGAATGGGGACAAGACTATGATATTGTCCATGATCCAGAAAAGTTCCAGATGTATGTGGATGGAGAGCTGATGGAAAATCCTTAGATTTTCAGATAAAAAATGGATGAACTGTTAGGGGAAAAGAGGAAGTGAACATTTCCCTTGAAAATGTGTACAATCCAATGAGAATAATGAACTTTTAAGCCCTGTAAACGGACACTTTCTGAACTTTACTCTGATACAATGGTTATGCTGATGAAAGAGGGCATAGAAAACTGAATTATATTTGAGAGAAGGAAGCCTCAGTAGTTTAAAAAAGACTACTGGGGCTTTTTTTCGTGCCTGAATTTTCAGCCAATACCTGCAGGTTTTACCTGGCAGTAGTTAGTGGAGCAGGCATGAACCAGATCAGAGGACCGCCTTCTGAATTTGAAACTGGCAAACAAATTTCAAATTCAGGAGGACGGATATGTATATTGAACATCCATATAAATACGACGGGAAATACTACGCAAATGTAGATGGAAAGATGATTGAAATCACAAAGGAAGTGGCTTATGCCATGAATAATTTTTACCGAAGCAGCCAGCCAAGGAAGGTCGAAATTAAAAATGAAAAAGGTGAGATTGTTGAACGGAAACTGCGGGAAATCCCTTACAGCGAGACGAATGGACAGGATTATGAATTCTCTATCGAGGATTTCCCGGACTATAGCTGTGATGTCGAAGACAGCGTGATCAGCAGTGTGGAGAAACGAGATATCCATAAGGTGATTAATCAGCTGGATGCAGAAGAACGGATGATTATTTACAGTATTTATTTTGAGAATAAAACGCAGGTACAGCTGGCAGGGATTATGGGAGTGTCCCGGCAGGTTCTGGCGTACAAGCTGAAAACAATTTTAAACAAGATGCGGAGAATGTATCAGGGAAATATTTTTTGAAAAATCAGCAGATTTTTTTTGCATCCGGGCAAGTCAGTTGAATTTAGTAATTAGAGAGAGTTTTAAGGACTCCTCAAAAGTACATTGGAAACTGAATACCCAGTAATAACTGACGTGACATCTTATGCAGGAAGCACAAGGAAACTGCCGCCATGACTCTGATGAATATCGGACGAGCGAATAAGCACTGACCGAAAATCAACTGGCAGGTTGATGATGCGATGATCTGTATAGGGTGCGATACACTTGCGGACCGTGAAAAGTCTGTAACCGGCAAACCTATGAACTGTCGGAGCCTGTGTGCGTGAGCATATGGGTTGTGATCTGGCGAATGCAGTCAGATAGGTTATTATTCCCTGCCTGCGTCAGCAGGATAAACGATTCGGGGTATCGAGGATAAATAGAATCGAGCGAGCACTGTTTAATAATCGAAAATTGGCTATAGAGGTTATGCGGCAGAGCGTTCATTTTGAATGTCTCTGCCGTATTCCTGTGGAGCTAATAATGGATGCTTTACGATTAAATGTCAGGATGGGAGGAACAAATAAATGAAAATTGAAAGAGGCGATATCCTTATGGTTAATTTGGGACAGGTTCCGGGTACTTCCCTTCAGAGTGGAATCCGTCCGGTAGTGGTTGTCAGCAATAACAAAGCGAATACATACAGTCCGGTGGTAACGGTAGTGCCGTTTACTTCAAGGGTGTACAAAAAACGGTATCTTCCGACCCATGTGTTTATTAACCGTTATGAAATGGTTGGCTTGAAACGGCATGGGCTGGTACTGGCGGAACAGATCACAAGCATTGATGTTCAGAGTATTATCCAAAAATGTGGTCATGTCAGTTCTGATGCAATGCGGAGGATTACCAGAGCGGTGGAGATTCAGACAGGAGTTTATGAGGAGGGGGATTATGACAGCAGAAGAATATAGAAAGTATCTGGAACAGGATTTTAGTGATGTAAATATTGATGAAATGACAGATTTACTGACGGTAAAAGCAGACAGGAATAAAAGCCTGAAGGAACGGCGGGAATCATATCTGAATAAGGTAGGAAATCCGTATCTGGTCCGGATCGGGAATATGAAGGTCAAAGTAAGGTTTGCCAATAACGGAATATCTTTGGAGCAGGCATTTGAAAATATGCTTCTGAGTGTCTGAAAAAGTACTGGAAAGTTTGGGGTGGCTGTGCTAAAATGTCTGTAAGGACAAATTATGCAGCCCCCTTTTATTACATGGGTTTTTTGACGTAATAAGAGGAGGTAAGATATGTATCAGAATTTCAATAAAATCTATCGTGCCGCCATCTATGTCAGATTATCCAAAGAAGATGGCGATCTTTCCAGTTCTGCAAAATTGGAAAGTAACAGCATTTCTAACCAGAAGGCTCTGATTCTGGATTTCCTGAAAGACAAAAAAGATATAGAAGTTGTTTCCGTCCGGGTTGACGATGGCTACACAGGCTCTAATTTTGAGCGCCCTGCATTCCGGGCTATGCTGGAAGATATCAGGCGTGGGATTGTTGATTGCGTAGTGGTGAAAGATTTATCTCGGTTTGGGCGGGAATACATTGATTCCGGGAAGTACATTGAACGTTTATTCCCGGCTCTTGGTGTGCGCTTTATTGCCATAAATGACAATTATGACAGCCTTCAGGGAAAGAATCAGGCTGATGACATTATTATCCCATTCAAAAACTTAATCAACGATGCTTATTGCCGTGACATTTCCATTAAGATAAGAAGTAACCTTGAGATTAAGAGGAAAAAAGGCGAATGTGTGACACCTTTTGTGGCATTCGGGTATCAGAAAGCAAAGGCAGACAAGCATAGGCTGGAGATTGATCCGGTTGCAGGCAGTGTAGTGCAGGACATCTTTAAGATGAAACTGCAGGGAATGAGCCAGGATGCGATTGCCAACCGCCTGAATGAACTGGGTGTGCTTTCCCCATTTGAATATAAGATTAGCAGCGGGAGTCATTATGAAACCGGGTTCCGACAGAAAGAGCAGGCTCTTTGGAGTTCTGTTACCGTACGCAGAATACTGGAAAATGAGGTTTATATTGGAAACCTTGTGCAGGGGAAACGTACGACACCAAATCATAAAGTGAAGCAGTCCTACATAAAGCCGGAAGATGATTGGATCCGTATTGAAAAGAACCACGAACCGCTGGTAAGTGAAAGGGATTTTGAGATCGTCCAGCGGCTTTTGGGGATGGATACCCGTACTTCTCCTGACCAGAAGCAGGTGTATCTGCTGTCTGGCATTGCTGTATGTGCGGATTGCGGGGCACCGATGACGAGAAAGGTCTCAACAGTGGGTGGAAAGAAATATGCCTATTATTTATGTTCCACAAATAAAGAAACGAAACGCTGCTCCAGTCACAGGATCCCGGAAAAAGATCTGGAAAACGTGGTATTGGTAATGCTGAAACAGCATATCCAGAATATCCTGCATTTGAAAAGGGTGTTGGAGTTTATCGGGACTGTACCATTTCAGGAAATCAATGTGAAAAAACTCCAGGACAGGCTGGAAAAGAAAAAAATGGAGACAGAACGCTGTAAGGAACTCCGCATGATGCTTTATTCCGATATGAAAGAGGGCATCGTATCAAAAGAAGATTATGTAGAACTTCATGCAGCATATGGAAAAAGGCTCAGGAATGCAGAAGAGAGTATCCGGGCAATCCAGAAAGAAATGGATAACATGCTGGAAAAAGCAGATGCTTCTAACACATGGCTGGATTCTTTTGTGAAATATCAGGATATTGAAGTGCTGACCAGGACGGTAATTGTGGAATTGATTCGGGAAATCAGAGTCCATGACAAAAAGAATATTGAGATCGTCTTTGACTTTGATGACTGTTATCAGGCATTGCTGACACAGCTTCCGGCTATGGGAGTGGAGGTTGCAACAGATCCGGATAACAATCTGCAGGTCAAGATAAAGGAGGTTGTATAAAATGGCACGAAAAAGCAGGAAAAGCATTCCTGAAACGGTCAGCAGTGCAGCCGTTCAGGAAGAGATCAAAAGACCGTTCCGGGCAGGGTTATATGCAAGGATTTCTACGGAAACAGAGGAAACGATAGAGAGGGAGACGATAGAAACCCAGGTGGAACTGATGAAAAACTATGTGGCTGATACAGAGGATATTTCGGTTGCAGAAGTTTATAAGGATTCTGATTATTCCGGTACAAATTTCGATCGTCCTGGATTTGCGCAGATGATGGAAGATATCAAGCATGGGAAAATCAACTGCGTGATTGTAAAGGATTTGTCCAGGCTTGGCAGGAATTATGTAGAAACAAGCAATTATATTGAGCGTGTATTCCCGTTCTTTCATGTACGGTTCCTGGCAGTGACGGATGATTTTGATTCTTTCCGGGAGGGAGTAGATCTGACGGTTCCCTTAAAGAATATTATCAATGAGTTCTATTCCAAAGACCTTGCAAAAAAGAGCAGCAGTGCAAAAAAAGCCCTATGGAGAGAAGGAAAATTTACCGGTGCCTGGGAACCCTATGGATATAGGAAATCAGAACAGGACAAGCACCAGCTGGTAGTTGATGAGGAAGCTGCCGGGCATTTACGGGCAATTTTTTCTATGTATATGGATGGCTGCAGCTACAGTGATATTGCAAAAAATCTGAATGCAGATGGTGTCTTGTCCCCAACTTTGCAAAGGGAGTATTACAGATCCGGGGAAAAACCGTCCCCAGAGTCCAAACCGTGGAATAATTATGAAGTAAAACGTGTGCTTCAGGATGTACATTGTACCGGCGATTCCGTATATGGAAAATATCAGCAGAGCGTTTTTCAGGGAAATAAGCAGAGAAACCGACCAGAGAGTGAGTGGATCTATGCAGAGAATACCCACGAAGGGATTATAGATAAAGAGCTGTTCCGCCAGGTGCAGGACAAATTCCGGGAATTTACGGAGGAATATAAAAAGAGGAATCAACTGAATAATGGAGCCATCCGGAGCCAGAATTTTTATACCGGCAAGATCAGGTGTGGAGGATGTGGCAACCGCATGATCCTGTCCAGGGAAAAGTCTGGGACATTTTATTATATCTGCGGTGCCAATGCAAACCATAAATCAGGAGGAAACCAGTGCAAGGGGCACAGGGTCAAAAAAGAATACGTGGATGAAGATGTCCTTCGTCTGATCCAGTCACATATGAAAAACGTATTGGATACAGAAAAAATGATCCGGGAAATGAACTCCGCTTCCAGAAATCAGACGCAATATTTGCTTTTGGACAAGGAAGTAGGGAAACTTCGGCGGGAACTGAGCCGGATCAGTAAGCGTAAATCTGATTTATATGAGGATTATTCGGAACGCCTGATTACAGAAGAAGAGTACATGCAGTTTTCCCGTATCTATTCCAATGAAATAGAAAACATCAAGAGCCGTCTGGATGCAGTATTGACGGCGCAGGTACGGTATTCCAAAGATTATCATATCGAAGAAGGATGGGGGAAAGTGATACATACTTATATGTCTAAGCGGAAGCTGACAAAAGAAATGGTGGAAGCCTTTGTGGATTCCATTATTATCCATGGTAAGTATGATTATGAAATCAAACTGGTATATGATGACCAGTTCGCTGAATTGCAAAAGATAATGAAAGAGAAGGAGGCACAGTCAAGATGACAGAAAATAGGAAAACAGCTGTCTATATCCGTTTATCTATGGAAGATGGGAATGTGGATGGCAGAACCAAACTGGAAAGTGACAGTGTGACTTCTCAGAGGATCCTGTTGAAATCGTTTGTGATCGATCAGCTTGGCGTGGATGAGGCAGATATCCTGGAATATGTGGATGACGGTGTCAGCGGCACCCATTTCAAACGCAATGGTTTTCAACAGCTGCAGGAGGATATGAAAAGCGGACAGATAGGCTGTGTAGTTGTGAAAGATTTTTCCAGGTTTGGCAGGGACTATCTGGAAGTGGGATTTTATATTGAATATATTTTCCCGCTTCTTCAGATCCGGTTTATTTCCATTAATGACAGTTATGACAGTGAAGCCAGCTCTGGAATGACCGGCGGTATGAATGTGGCTTTGAAGAATCTGGTTTATAACATGTATAGCCTAGATTTGTCGAAAAAAATTTCATCCGCAATGCATACCAGAATGAAAAACGGTACAAGGCTTCCGGTAAATGCCAGATATGGTTATAGAAAGGGCAAAGATGGAAGGTTGGAAATTGATCCGGATGCGGCTAAAGTGGTGAAAATGATCTTCCAGATGGCTGCAGAAGGTATGAGCTTTGCAGAGATCACAAGGGAACTGAACAAACAGGAAATTGCCACCTGTGATGAACGGAAAATCTCAAGAGGAGAGCAGGTTCAGTTCCAACGGTTTGATACCATCATGAAAAAACGCTGGAATCCAACCACAGTATCTGCAATCATCCGGGATGAGATTTATATTGGAACCCGGATATGGGGTAAAACACGCTGCAGTATGCACACCGGTCATAAAGCGGTTCTTAATGACGAGTCTGACTGGATCAGACTGGAAAACCACCATGATCCGATTGTTGACAGGGAACTGTTTGAAAAAGCGAACAGACTGCATCCGAAAAAATCCAGGGGTGTTGCAGAAACAAGAACCAATTATACGCTGGCAAGACGCAAGAAACAGCCAGCACTGATGCTGTGTGCACACTGTGGTCATTGTCTGGTAAGAGAAACGGAGCATCTGCTGAAATGCTCGGATGGACGTACCAGCGGTGATCATGTTTGTCGAAACTTGGTGGTCAGACGTGAACCAATGGAAAAGCATATCCTGGAGCTTGTTCATCAGTTTGCATCTTCCATGTTGGAAAACCGGAAGATTGTTGAATCAAAGAACCAGAGCAAAGGTATGGAGACGAATGTTGCAGAATTGTTGAAACAGAGCCGCCAGTTGTCATCTGAAAAAATGAAACTTTATGATGACTACAAGGATGACCGTATTGACCGGGAATCCTACAAGCAGAAAGCGGAAAAGATAAGCAGACAGCTGGAAGAAATCAGACGAAAGATAGCAGAGTCTGAACGTGATGCAAAGATGCTTGAGCAGGACAATACTGCGAAGGAAATGAAACTGGAAGAATTTCTGAACATGGAGAAATTCGATACAGAGAAATTACGGGAGATCATCAAGGTTATCCGGGTGCATAGCCAGGAGGAAATCGAAATTGAATGGAATTTTGATGATGTATTTTTAGGGTAGAGATAAATTGTTCTGGACAAGAGCGATTTTGTGGAAGATAATAAAAGTGCTGGGGTACCTGATTGGAATGGTCAGGTACTTTCCGGCAAGAAAAAAGAAATATTTTTTTTGTCCCATACTTGACACGTCCACATGAATACGGACACACAAAGCAATTAGACCAGCTTGGCATAATGAAATATACTTTTTGTATCGGCATTCCTTCATTGTTTGACTGGGGGACAGGCGACTATTACAGTAATCCATGGGAGGTGACAGCGGACATATATGGAGAGGTGCAGTCCAGACCACATTCGGAAGAATTTGTAGCAGCCGGATATGAATATCTGGAGAAAAGTAAAGTATTTGGCCCGCTTGTATGGTCTACAATAGACTGGTAAATGAAAGAGAGGAAGTTATGAAAAAAAGAGGTCATTATCTGAAAAGAATCTTTCTTATCGTTTCGATTATTGTATTAATAGTGTCCTTAATAATCGATTATCGTAAATCTATAGAAAAGAGATATTATTTTGACAAAAACAATTATATAACCGAGGATGCAGTTGTGGATAATATTATATATGATGAAGAGTATAATGAACTGGTTTTTTGGTTGTCAGGGATAAACGAGGCTTATCAAGGAAGGGTTTTTATAATAGAAGGAGAAAGCTTAAATCCTTTGTTAGAACGAGGTGTTCTGGAAAAAATTGAGACAGGCAGTGAGATTAC